>JAEXXR010000124.1 GCA_023405705.1 Actinomycetes bacterium | reverse complement strand
TGTCGTTCGAGATGCTCGAGCTGCCGCACGACGTCACCGGCCTCGCGCTCAACCTCGAGTCCGACAACGTCGGCGTCGTGCTGTTCGGCGACTGGCAGAAGGTCGTCGAGGGCGACACCGTCAAGCGCACCGGCAGACTGCTCGAGATCCCGGTCGGCGACGCCCTGCTGGGCCGCATCGTCGACCCGCTCGGCAACCCGCTCGACGGCAAGGGCGACATCGTCACGACCGAGACCCGCCCGGCGGAGTTCAAGGCGCCCGGCGTCGTCCAGCGCCAGCCGGTCACGGAGCCGATGCAGACCGGCCTGAAGGCCGTCGACGCGATGATCCCGATCGGCCGCGGCCAGCGCGAGCTGATCATCGGCGACCGCCAGACCGGCAAGACGGCGATCGCGATCGACACGATCATCAACAACAAGGACTCGGGCGTCGTCTCGGTCTACGTCGCGATCGGCCAGCGCCTGGCGACCGTCGTCGGCATCGCCGAGACGCTCGCGGAGAACGGCGCGCTCGACTCGACGATCATCGTCGCGGCCGCCGCCGACGAGGCCGCGCCGATCAAGTTCATGGCGCCGTACGCCGGCGCCGCGATGGCCGAGTACTTCCTCTACAAGGGCAGACACGCGCTGGCGGTCTACGACGACCTCACCAAGCACGCGTACGCCTATCGCCAGATGTCGCTCCTGCTCCGCCGCCCGCCGGGCCGCGAGGCGTACCCGGGCGACGTCTTCTACCTGCATTCGCGCCTGCTGGAGCGCTCCGTCAAGCTCAACGACGAGCTCGGCGGCGGCTCGATGACGGCGCTGCCGATCATCGAGACGCAGGGCGGCGACGTGTCGGCGTACATCCCGACCAACGTCATCTCCATCACCGACGGCCAGATCTTCCTCGAGCCGAAGCTGTTCTTCTCCGGCGTCCGCCCGGCGATCAACGTCGGCATCTCGGTCTCGCGCGTCGGCGGCAACGCCCAGATCAAGCCGATGAAGAAGGTCGCCGGCAAGATCAAGCTCGAGCTCTCGCAGTTCCGCGAGCTCGAGGCGTTCGCGCAGTTCGGCTCCGACCTCGACGCCGACACGCAGAAGACGCTCGCGCGCGGCAACCGCCTCGTCAGAACGCTCAACCAGAACGAGCGCTCGCCGCTGTCGGTCGAGGACCAGGTCATCCAGCTGTACGCCGCCACCAACGGCTACCTCGACCGGATCGCGCTCGACAAGGTCGAGAAGTTCCTCGACGGCCTGACCCGTCGCGCGCACGCCGAGGCTGCCGACCTGAGCAAGGCGATCGCGGGCGGCGACTGGTCCGAGGAGACCGAGCAGGGCGTCGACGCGCTCGTCAAGGCGTACGCCGAGGACTTCGGCTACGACCTCGACGAGGAGGGTCAGCCGCTGGAGGAGGGCGCCGCTCCGGCCGTCCGCTCCTCGAGCGACCGCGAGCAGGAGGCGGCGGCCGTCTAGCGCCCCGCGCCAGGACGAGCAGCCCAGACCATGGCTCAGCGAGACGTCAAGAACCGCATCGCGTCGGTCAAGAACATCCAGAAGATCACGCGCGCGATGGAGATGGTCGCGGCGGCGCGCCTGCGGCGCGCCGAGACGCGGATCGCTGCGCTGCGCCCGTACGCCGGCGCGATCCGCCGCATGACCCGCCAGGCGGCGGAGGCGGCCGGCGACGTGCCCGCGCTGCCGATCCTGGCCGATCGCGATCAGGAGCAGCGCGTCGCGCTGCTCCTGGTGACGGCCGACCGCGGCCTCGCCGGCGCGTTCAACTCGCAGATCATCCGCGCCGGCACGCGCACGGGCGACGACTTCACGGCCGAGGGCCGCGAGGTCGTCTACTACGCGACCGGCCGTCGCGGCGTGTCGTCGTTGACGTTCCGTAACCGGGCGCCCGAGCAGGGCTTCACCGGCTTCACGGAGCGTCCGACGTACGCGAACGCCCGCGAGATCGCGAACGTCCTCACCGCCGCCTACGTCGACGGCAAGGTCGACCGCGTCGAGATCCTCTACAACGGCTACATCTCGCCGATGTCGCAGGAGGTCCGCCGCGAGACGCTGCTGCCGCTGCAGAAGGCGACGATCCTCGACGAGCAGGGCGACGAGGGCGACGAGAAGAGCGGCGTGCACGCGCTCGTCGACTACGAGCCGGAGCCCGAGGAGATCCTCGCCCGCCTCGTGCCCGACTACGTCGAGATCTCGATCTACCGCGCGCTGCTGGAGTCGACCGCGTCGGAGCTCGGCGCGCGCATGACGGCGATGCGCAGCGCCTCCGACAACGCCGGCGACATCATCGACGACCTCACGCTCGAGATGAACCGCGCCCGTCAGGCCGAGATCACGCAGGAGATCATGGAAGTCGTCGCCGGCGCCGAAGCGCTCGGCTAGCCAGTGACGCTTAAGGAGACCCCAAGCACCATGTCAGCGACCGCAGAACAGACCAAGAACGTCGGGCGGATCGAGGAGATCCAGGGCGTCGTCATCGAGGCCGTCTTCCCTGATCAGCTCCCGCTCATCAACAACGCGATCGAGATCGACGTCGACGGCGGCGTCCTCGTCTGCGAGGTGCAGCAGCACCTCGGCGACGACCGCGTCCGCGCGGTGGCGATGGACTCGACGGACGGCCTCGCCCGTGGCGTCGAGGTCCGCGACACCGGCGGCCCGATCACCGTCCCGGTCGGCCGCGCGACGCTCGGCCGCATCTTCAACGTGCTCGGCGAGCCGATCGACCTCGCCGGCGACGTGCAGGCCGAGGAGTACCGGCCGATCCACGCGCCGGCCCCGTCGGTCGAGGAGCTGACCCCGACGACCGAGATGTTCGAGACGGGCATCAAGGTCATCGACCTGCTCGCCCCGTACGCGAAGGGCGGCAAGGTCGGCCTCTTCGGCGGCGCCGGCGTCGGCAAGACCGTCCTCATCCAGGAGCTGATCGACAACCTCGCCCGCGAGCACGGCGGCCTCTCGGCCTTCTGCGGCGTCGGCGAGCGTTCCCGCGAGGGCAACGATCTCTGGCTCGAGATGAAGGAGTCGGGCACGATCGACAAGACGATGCTCGTCTTCGGCCAGATGAACGAGCCGCCCGGAGCCCGCATGCGCGTCGCGCTCTCCGGCCTGACGATGGCGGAGTACTTCCGCGACCAGGGCCAGGACGTGCTCCTGTTCATCGACAACATCTTCCGCTTCGTGCAGGCGGGCTCCGAGGTCTCCGCGCTCCTCGGCCGCATGCCGTCGCAGGTCGGCTACCAGCCGACGCTCGAGTCGGAGATGGGCCAGCTGCAGGAGCGGATCACCTCGACCCGCCAGGGCTCGGTCACCTCGGTGCAGGCCGTCTACGTCCCCGCCGACGACCTCACCGACCCGGCGCCGGCGTCGGTGTTCGCCCACCTCAACGCGACGACCGTGCTCTCGCGGTCGATCTCGGAGAAGGGCATCTACCCGGCCGTCGACCCGCTCGACTCGACCTCGACGATCCTCAAGCCGGACATCCTCGGCGAGGAGCACTACGCGGTCGCCAACCAGGTGAAGGAGATCCTCCAGCGCTACAAGGAGCTGCAGGACATCATCGCCATCCTCGGCATCGACGAGCTCTCCGACGAGGACAAGGTCATCGTCCAGCGGGCCCGCAAGGTCGAGCGCTTCCTGTCGCAGCCGTTCCACGTCGCCGAGCAGTTCACGGGCACCCCCGGCTCCTACGTCCCGATCGCCGAGACGATCCGCGGCTTCAAGGAGATCATCGAGGGCAAGCACGACGACCTGCCGGAGCGCGTCTTCCTGCTCAAGGGCACGATCGACGACGTCGTCGAGGCCGCGAAGAAGGGCTAGGCGGCGCTCGTGGCCCGGACCAAGTTCCACGTCGAGGTCCTCACCCCCGAGGGCGAGGTCTTCAACGACGACGTCGAGATGATCGCGACGAAGACGGTCGGCGGCTCGATCGGCATCCTCGCGCATCACCAGCCGCTGCTGGCGATGCTCGACCCGGCCGAGCTGCGCCTGTACCGCTCCGAGAGCGAGATCGTCCGCTTCGCGCAGGGCGAGGGCTACCTGCAGGTCGCCGGCGACGGCGGCGTGCTGATCCTCGTCGAGGACGCGCACGACCCCAAGGCGCTCGACACGGCCGAGCTGGCCGAGCAGCTGCGCGCCGCCGAGGACGCGTTCGCGAAGGCGGACGCGCATTCGGAGGAGCAGCGGATCGCCGCGCGCAACAAGCGCCGCCTGGAGGCGTTCCAGCGCATCGCCGAGGCCGGCTGAGCCTCAGCTGACAGACCCGCTTGAAGCCGAAGGGCCCGCTCGAACGAGCGGGCCCTTCGTCGCTCTGCGCAGGGGTGCGCGCGACCGAACCGCAGGAGGCGCCCAGGCGGCCCGCAGAGCGGCTCGAAACGGGCCGATCCTGCGCGATCTCTATCCTTGATCCGACCGTGGTCGACGAACGCGCGCTCGCCGAACGCCTCATCACGTACGACACGTCGCGCGCCGAAGAGCTGGCGGCCGCGGCGGCGTTCGTCCGCGGCTGGCTGGAGGCGCGCGAGATCGAGGTGCGCGAGCACGCCCACAACGGGCTGCCGGTGCTGGTCGCCGACGTCGGTCCGGCCGACGCGCCGACGGTCGTCTTCCACGGCCACCTCGACGTCGTCCCGGGGCTGCAGCACCAGTACGAGCCGCGGATCGAGGGCGACAGGCTGATCGGCCGCGGCGCCCTCGACATGAAGGGCGGCCTCGCGGCGATGATGTGCGCGCTGAAGGACTGCGCGGCGCAGGACAGGGTCCGCGTCCGCTTCATCTGCGTGCCCGACGAGGAGGCCGAGGACGTCGACGCGCGCTCGACCGACGAGCTGGTCGCCTCCGGCATGAGCGCCGACTTCGCGATCACCGGCGAGCCGACCAACCTCCACATCGGCGTGCAGGCGAAGGGCGTGCTCGCGATGCGGGTCGACGTCGCCGGGCGCTCCGCCCACGGCTCGACGCCGTGGCTGGGCGACAGCGCCGTGCTGAAGGCGTTCGACGTCTTCCGCCGGATCGAGGCGCTGCCGTTCTCGCGCGAGTCCTCGGAGCTGTTCGACCGCCCGTCGATCAACCTCGGCCGGATCGCCGGCGGCGACGCCTTCAACAAGGTCCCCGACCACTGCGAGATGGTCGTCGACGTCCGCTACCTCCCCGGCCAGGACCCCGGCGCGATCCTCGCGCAGATCCGCGCGATCGAGGACGTGACGGTGACCCGCACGCTCGAGCGCAGACCGGCGTACGTCTCGCGCGGCAACCCCTACGTGCGGGCGCTGCGCGACGCGATCGGGCGCACGCTCGACGACGAGGCGGTCAGCGTCGGCCGCGACGGCGCCTCCGACGCGATCTCGTTCCTGGAGGCCGGCATCCCCGCGGTCGAGTTCGGCCCGACCGGCAGCGGCCACCACGGCCCCGAGGAGTGGGTCTCGATCGCCTCGCTGCAGCGCTACCGGCGCGCGCTCGGCGACTTCGTCCGCACCCTGCCGGCGTGGCTGCAGCGCGACCGCACCGAACCCGACCCCGCCCAGTTGCACGCGATCGAGGGAGGACTCGCATGAGCCACGGCGCCCCCGGCTCCTACGACGACGAGGACGCGTACGAGTTCCCCGCGCGCGGACGGGCGGGCATGTGGATCCGCTACGTCGTCGCGGCGGTCGTCGTGATCGTCCTGACCGCCGGCGCGACGGCGACGGCAGGCCTGCTGGAGGTGCAGAACTTCGTCGACGACCTGCGCGCCGGCGGGACGATCAGAGGCGCCGAGAGAGCGATCACGCGCGCCGACGCCGGCGATCCGCGGACGATCCTGCTGATCGGCTCCGACCACCGCTTCGGCGCCGACCGCACCGACGCTCGCTCGGACACGATGATGCTGATGCGGATCGACCCGGACGCGGAGGCGACGACGGTGCTGTCGATACCGCGTGACCTGAGAGTCTCCTTCACCACCAGAAGAGGCACCTACGTCGATCACAAGATCAACGAGACGTACACGCTCGGCGGCGAGGCGCTGACGGCCGAGGTGATCTCGAGAACGTTCGGGATCGACATCAACCACATCGCGAACGTCAACTTCAGAGGGTTCCGCGAGGCGATCGACGCGATCGGCTGCGTCTACGTCGACGTCGACCGGCGCTACTACCACTCGAACATCGGGGTGCCGATCGGCCAGCAGTACGCGGAGATCGACATCATGCCCGGCTATCAGATGATGTGCGGGCAGAGAGCGCTCGACTACGTCCGCTATCGCCACGAGGACAACGACCTCGTGCGCGGCGCGCGCCAGCAGGACTTCCTGCGCCAGCTCCGCTCGCAGTACGACGCCAACGACTTCGTCAACGACCCGCACAAGCTGACGAGGGTGATCGGCAGACGGATGCAGACCGACAAGGGCCTGCAGTCGAAGGAGGCGCTGATCGACCTCGGCAAGCTGGTCGCCTTCTCCGCGAGCAAGCCGATCCAGCAGGTCGCGATCAGACCGACCTACACGACCGGCGCCGGCGGCGCCTCGTTCGTCGAGGCGGGCCCGGAGGAGATCGCGCGCGTCAGAGAGGAGTTCCTCAACCCGGCCGCGGCGCCCAAGGCGCCGAAGAGGGGCGGCGGGCGCAAGGGCGGGAGAGGCAGAAGAGGCCAGCAGCAGGCGCCGCCCGCCACCGGCGGCGACGGCCTCTACGACATGGGCGAGACCGGCAAGCAGTACGCGATCCAGCTCGGCTTCATGAGAATCCCCGTCTACTACCCGCGCTGGATCCCGAACCCGAACGGCTACATGCCGCCCAACGGCGGCGCAGAGGGCGGCTACCCGCTCAGATACCGCATGAAGGCCGCCGACGGCAGAATGAAGACGGGCTACCGCTTCGTCGTCAACGTCGGCGGCGACGCCTACCCGGGCAACTACATGGGCGTGCAGGGCCTCGCATGGACCGATCCGCCGATCCTCAGAAACCCGTCGTCGGACAGGCGCACGATCAACGGCAAGAAGCTCGACCTCTACTACGACGGCACGAGACTGCGGATGGTCGCCTGGAGACAGCCCAGAGCGGTCTACTGGATCTCCAACACGCTCGAAAAGCGCTTGAGCAACGAGCAGATGCTCAGAATCGCCGGGTCACTGACACGCCTCGGCGGGCGCTAGTAGGCTTCGCCGCCGCATGAACCAGAAACAGCGTGAACCGATCGCCGTGATCGGCACCGGCTACGTCGGTCTCGTGACGGCCGCCGGCTTCGCCGAGCTCGGCAACGAGGTCTGGTGCGTCGACATCGACGCCGCGAAGATCGACCGCCTCAACAGAGGCGAGATCCCGATCTACGAGCCGGGGCTCGCCGAGTCGATCGCCGCCAACCGCGAGCGGCTGCACTTCTCCACCGACCTCGCACCCGCGCTCGAGCACGCGCGGCTGCTGTTCGTCGCGGTCGGCACGCCGCCGACCTACTCCGGCGACGCCGACCTCAGCGCCGTCCACGCGGTCGTCGACGCGATGCCGGCCTCCGACCGCCATGCGCTCGTGATGAAGTCGACGGTCCCCGTCGGCACCGGCGACTCGATCAAGCGCGTCTTCGCCAGCCGCGGCAAGGACGGCTTCCGCTACGTCTCCTGCCCGGAGTTCCTCAAGGAGGGCTCGGCGCTGGAGGACTTCCGCCATCCCGACCGCGTCGTCGTCGGCGACGAGGGCGACTGGGCCGGACAGGCGGTCGCCGACCTGTACGCGCCGCTCGGCGCGCCGCTCGTGCGCACCGACGTGCGCAGCGCGGAGATGGTCAAGCTCGCCTCCAACGCCTTCCTCGCGACGAAGATCTCGTTCATCAACGAGATCGCGAACGTATGCGAGGAGACCGGCGCCGACGTCGAGGAGGTCGCGCGCGGCATGGGCCTCGACGCGCGCATCGGCGAGAAGTTCCTGCGCCCCGGCATCGGCTACGGCGGCTCCTGCTTCCCGAAGGACGTCAGCGCGCTGAAGCTGCTCGCCGGCAACTCCGGCTACCACTTCCAGCTGCTGAACGCGGTGATCGAGGTCAACGAGCTGCAGAAGCGGCGCGTGATCAGAAAGCTGCAGAAGCACCTCGGCACGCTCGTCGGCAAGCGGATCGCGCTGCTCGGGCTCGCCTTCAAGGCCAACACCGACGACATGCGCGAGGCCTCCTCGCTGGTGCTCGCGGCACGGCTGCAGGGCGAGGGCGCCGTCGTCAGCGCCTACGACCCGCTCGCCGAGCAGGAGGCGCGCACGCTGATGCCCGGCGTCGACTTCGCCGACTCCGCGCTCGGCGCGCTGACCGGCGCCGACGCCGTCGTGCTCGTGACCGAATGGCCCGAGTTCACCGAGATCGACTGGCAGGATGCCTCTGGGCGGATGGCCGGAAACGTCGTGATCGACGGCCGCAACCACCTCGACCCGGCGCTCGTCGCGGCCGCGGGCTTCACGTACGAAGGCGTCGGTCGCGGCCGATGAGGCGCAGCGTCCGCCTCCGGCCGAGAGAGATGAGCACGTGCAGGCACTGATCCTCGCCGGAGGCCAGGGAACCCGCCTGCGCCCGTTGACGGCGACGGTGCCGAAGCCGGTCGTGCCGCTGGTCGACCGGCCCTTCGTCGCCTTCATGCTCGACTGGCTGCGCGGTCATGGCGTCGACGACGTCGTGATCTCCTGCGGCTTCCTCGCGTCCGGCGTGCGCAACGTGCTCGGCGACGGCAGCGCCTGGGGCGTCAGGCTGCGCTACGTCGAGGAGCCGAGACCGCTGGGGACCGGCGGCGCGATCAAGTTCGCCGAGCCGCTGCTCGACGAGCGCGTGCTCGTGCTCAACGGCGACGTCCTGACCGACATCGACCTGACCGCCCAGCTGGCGCAGCACGAGCGGACCGGCGCGCGCCTGACGCTCGCCCTCGTCGGCGTCGAGGACCCGTCGGCCTACGGGCTCGTGAGACTGAACGAGGACGACAGCGTCTGCGCCTTCCTCGAGAAGCCGAGTCCCGACCAGATCGACACGAACCTCGTCAACGCCGGCGCCTACGTGCTCGAGCGCGAGGTGCTCGCAGGCATCGAGCCCGGGCGCAACGTCTCGATCGAGCGCCAGGTCTTCCCGACGCTCGTCGACGACGGCCTGTTCGGCTACACCGCCGACGGCTACTGGCTCGACATCGGCACGCCTGCTCGCTACCTCGAGGCGACGCACGACATCCTCGACGGCGCGGTTCGCACCTCCGTCCCCGACGGCTACAACGGCGCGAACGTCTCGCTCGCCGACGACGCCGAGATCCGCGGCCGCGTCGTCGGGCCGGCGCTGGTCGGCAGCGGCGTGCGTGTCGCCGAGGGCGCTCTCGTGAGCGGCCGGACCGTGCTCGGCCGCGGGGTCGAGGTCGGTCCCGGCGCGCACATCGACGGCGCCGTCGTCCTTGACGGGGCCGTCATCGGCCCGAACACGACCGTCACCGGCGCGATCGTCGGACCCGGTGCGCAACTCGGAGCGCGCTGCCGTGTCGGCAAGGGCGTCGTGCTCGGCGAGGGCGTGGTGCTCGGCGACGAGAACCACCTCGACGCCGGTGCGCGCGTCTTCCCCAATGTCTCCCTGCCCGATGGAGCGATCAAGTTTTGAGCGACCTGACCCGTGACGCGATCGAAGCGGTCGACCTCTCCAAGCAGGTCGACGACGTGCTCGGCCTGCCCGAGCACCTGCGGGACGCGCTGTGGCGCGTCGAATCGGCGAAGCTGACCCCCCACGACTCGCCCGGGGGCTTCATCGTCGCCGGCATGGGCGGCTCGGCGATCGGCGGCGCGCTCGCCGCCGCCGTGCTCGGCGACCGCGCCTCGCGCCCGATCGCGATCGCACGCGACTACGGCCTGCCGGCATGGACGACCGACGCGTCGACGGTGCTGTGCGCCAGCTACTCCGGAAACACCGAGGAGACGCTCGCAGCCTACGAGGCGGCCGGCGTGATCGGCGCCCAGCGGATCGTCGCGACCACCGGCGGCAAGCTCGCCGCCGCCGCGCGCGCCGACGGCGTGCCGGTGATCCCGCTGCCGGGCATGTTCCAGCCGCGCGTCGCCGTCGGCTACATGCTCGTCGTCGCGCTCGAGGTCGCCGCGCTCTGCGGCGCCGCCGAGTCGCTCCACTCCGAGATCGACGTCGCCGCCGCCCACATCGAGTCGCTCGCGGCCGAATGGGGCCCCGACAGTCCCGACGACAGCCTCGCGAAGCAGATCGCGCGCGGAATCCACGGCACGATCCCGCAGATCGCCGGAGCCGGCCTCTCGACGCCGATCGCCTACCGCTGGAAGACGCAGCTGAACGAGAACGCGAAGGTGCCCGCGTTCGCCGCCGAGCTGCCGGAGCTGAACCACAACGAGCTGGTCGGCTGGCAGGGCGCGGCCGACCTCGGCCGCTTCAGCGCCGTCTTCCTCGACGACTCCGACCTGCATCCGCGCGTGCGCCAGCGGATCGAGCTGACGCGCGGCCTGATCAGCGCGACGGCCGCCAGCTCCTTCCGCGTCGAGGGCCGCGGCGAGACCCGCACGGAGCGGCTCGTCTCGCTCGTGCTGCTCGGCGACCTCGTCTCGCTCTACGTCGCGGTCCTGCGGGGCGTCGACCCGACCCCGGTCGAGGCGATCGAGCGCTTCAAGACGGTTTTGGCAGGCGGCTGACCGAACGCCGCGAGGGCGCCCGTATCGTGGATGCCGGGCGCGGCGGGACCGAGCCGATCGGGACGGAGTCCCTTGAGGCTCGGCCCGTCGTGTCCGGCGCCGCGAGACGGGTTCCTCGCGGCGTTCGGTGGAACCTTGACACAGCTCTGGTAAGGTTGGCCGCGCCGATGGCGACGGACGCGCTCACGATCCACGAGTCAGCGGAGACGACCGGCTGGTCTCCCCGCATGCTGCGCTACATCGAGCGCAGCGGCCTCGTCGTGCCCGCGCGGTCGGCGTCCGGCTACCGCCTCTACGGCGCTGCGGAGCTGCAGCGGCTGCGCACCCTGCGCGAGCTGCTCGACCGCTTCGAGCTCGGCCTCTCCGACGTCGCGTTCGCGCAGCGGCTCGGCGCGGACGCCGAGCTGCGCAGCGCGGTGGAGGAGTGGCTGGAGGCAGAGCCGGCCCGTCCCGAGCACGTCGCCGCAGGCGACTGGCTGGGGTGGGAGCAGGACAAGCACCAGAAGCTTCTCGCGGCAGCTGCCACGCCGCCCGCCAACGTCTGAGACCGCACACCGGAGGAACCAACGGGATGACCGCCATTTCGACCACGCACGACTTCAAGGTCGCCGATCTCTCGCTCGCCGCCTTCGGCCGCAAGGAGATCCAGCTCGCCGAGCACGAGATGCCCGGCCTGATGTCGATCCGCAAGGAGTTCGCGGCGTCGCAGCCGCTCAAGGGCGCGCGCATCATGGGCTCGCTGCACATGACGATCCAGACGGCCGTGCTGATCGAGACGCTGACCGCTCTCGGCGCCGAGGTCCGCTGGGTCTCCTGCAACATCTTCAGCACCCAGGACCACGCTGCTGCGGCCGTCGCCGTCGGTCCGGAGGGCACGCCCGAGGATCCGAAGGGCATCCCCGTCTTCGCCTGGAAGGGCGAGACGCTGGAGGAGTACTGGTGGTGCACCGAGCAGGCCCTCACGTGGCCCGGCGAGGACGGCCCGAACATGATCCTCGACGACGGCGGCGACGCCACGATGCTCGTCCACAAGGGCACCGAGTTCGAGGCCGCCGGCGCCGTGCCGGACCCCTCGACCGGCGAGTCCGAGGAGTTCCAGGTCTTCCTCACGCTGCTGCAGAAGTCGCTCGCCGAGGATCCGCAGAAGTGGACGAAGATCGGCCAGGGCATCAGAGGCGTCACCGAGGAGACGACGACCGGCGTCCACCGCCTCTACGAGATGACCGAGGCCGGCACGCTGCTGTTCCCGGCGATCAACGTCAACGACTCGGTCACGAAGTCGAAGTTCGACAACCTCTACGGCTGCCGCCACTCGCTGATCGACGGCATCAACCGCGCGACCGACGTGATGATCGGCGGCAAGGTCGCCGTCGTCTGCGGCTTCGGCGACGTCGGCAAGGGCTGCGCCGAGTCGCTGCGCGGCCAGGGCGCGCGCGTCATCGTCACCGAGATCGACCCGATCTGCGCGCTCCAGGCCGCGATGCAGGGCTACGAGGTGAAGACGCTCGAGGACGTCATCGGCGTTGCCGACATCTTCATCACGACGACGGGCAACAAGGACATCATCACCGTCGACCACATGGCGCAGATGAAGCACCAGGCGATCGTCGGCAACATCGGCCACTTCGACAACGAGATCGACATCGCCGGCCTGACGAAGTACGACGGCATCGTGCGCGAGACCGTCAAGCCGCAGGTCGACGAGTGGCGCTTCCCGGACGGCCACACGATCATCATGCTCTCCGAGGGCCGCCTGCTGAACCTCGGCAACGCGACCGGCCACCCGTCGTTCGTGATGTCGAACTCGTTCACGAACCAGACGATCGCGCAGATCGAGCTGTTCACGAAGCCGGGCGAGTACGAGAGAAAGGTCTACGTGCTCCCCAAGCACCTCGACGAGAAGGTCGCCCGCCTCCACCTCGACGCGCTCGGCGTCAAGCTGACGAAGCTCAGCGAGGAGCAGGCCGCCTACATCGGCGTCCCGGTCGACGGCCCGTACAAGCCGGACCACTACCGTTACTAGAAGTCCGAATCACGATGTCGCGGACCTCGGCCTGGCCGAGGTCGGCGACGCGCGGATCGCCTGGGCCGACGCGGAGATGCCGGTCCTGCGCTCGATCCGCGAGCGCTTCGCCGTCGAGCGCCCGCTCGACGGCGTCCGCGTCGGCGTCTGCCTGCACGTCACGACCGAGACGGCCAACCTCGTCCGGACGCTGATCGCCGGCGGCGCGCAGGTCGCCCTCTGCGCCGCCAATCCGCTCGACACGCAGGACGACGTCGCGGCCGCGCTGGTCGACCGCCACGGCGCCGAGGTCCACGCCATCCACGGCGAGGACATGGCGACCTACTACGACCACATCGAGGCGGTCCTGGCTACGCGGCCGCAGCTGACGATGGACGACGGCGCCGACCTCGTCTCGCGCGTCCACAGCCATCGCACCGAGCTGCTCGGCGAGATCGTCGGCGGCACCGAGGAGACGACCTCGGGCGTCGTGCGGCTGCGCGCGCTGGAGGCGCAGGGGAAGCTCGGCTTCCCGATCGTCGCCGTCAACGAGGCGCAGACCAAGCACCTCTTCGACAACCGCTACGGCACCGGCCAGTCGGTCCTCGACGGGATCGTCCGCGCCACCAACATGCTGCTCGCCGGCCGCGTCGTCGCCGTCTTCGGCTACGGCTGGTGCGGCCAGGGGATCGCGCTGCGGGCGAAGGGCGCCGGCGCCCACGTCGTCGTCTGCGAGGTCGACCCGGTCAGAGCCCTGGAGGCGAAGCTCGACGGCTTCGAGGTGACGCGCGGCGCGCTCGCGGCGGCGAGAGCCGATGTGCTGATCGCCGCGACCGGCGGCCGCGACGTGATCGGCGCCGAGCACTACGACGCGCTGAGAGACGGCGCCGTCGTCTGCAACGCCGGCCACTTCGACGTCGAGCTCGACCTGCCGGCGCTGTACGAGCGCACGGGCGAGCGCCGCGAGGTGCGCCCGCACGTCGAGCAGTTCGCCTTCGCCGACGGGCGCCGCGTCAACCTGCTCGCGAGAGGGCGCGTCGTCAACCTCGCCGCCGCCGAGGGCAACCCGGCGGCGGTGATGGACCTGTCGTTCGCCAATCAGGCGCTCGCCGCCGAGCACCTCGTCCGCTCCGCCGGCACGCTGGAGGCGCGCGTCCACGACGTCCCGCGCGCGCTCGACGCGGAGATCGCGCGGCTGAAGCTGGAGTCGCTCGGGGTCGAGATCGACGTGCTCACAGACGCCCAGCGCGACTACCTCACCAGCTGGGAGATCGGCACGTAGCCGCACGCGACCGGCCGGTCGTGAACAATCCGCTGCGTGCGCATCTCAGCGAAGACCGACTACGCCGTGCGCGCGGCCGTCGAGCTGGCCGCCGTCACCGACGAGCACCCGCTCAAGAGCGAGCGCATCTCGCAGGCGCAGGGGATACCGCTCCGCTTCCTCGAGAACATCCTCGTGCAGCTGCGCCAGGGCGGCATCGTCATCTCCAGACGCGGCGCGGAGGGCGGCTACCGCCTCGCCGACCCGGCCGACCAGATCACCGTCGCCGACGTGATCCGCGCGATCGACGGGCCGCTCGCCGCCGTCGCGGGCGAGCGCCCCGAGAAGCTGGCGTTCGAGGGGACGGCCGAGCCGCTGCGCGACGTCTGGGTCGCCGTGCGGGCCAGCCTGCGCGACGTGCTCGAGCACGTGACGCTCGCCGACCTCGCCTCCGGTGCGTTGCCGGAGGCCGTGAGAGGCCGCACCGCCGACCCGGACGCCTGGCTCACCCGCTAGGCGCCCGGCCGGATGCGCGAGGCGCCGGGCGTCGCCGACGCGCTAGGGTCAGCCCGGATGAAAGCCATGGTCCTCGCCGCGGGGCTCGGTACGCGCCTCCGCCCGCTCACGTACGAGATCCCCAAGCCGATGGTCCCGGTCCTCGACCGGCCCGTCATGGCGCACATCGTCGACCTGCTCGAACGCCACGGCTACGAGGAGATCGTCGCCAACCTCCACTACTTCCCGGACACGATCCGCCGTTACTTCGGCGACCGCATCGTCTACCGCGAGGAGCCGGAGCTGCTCGGGACCGCAGGCGGCGTGCGCAATTGCGCCGACTTCTTCGGCGACGAGACCTTCCTGATCATCTCCGGCGACGCGCTCACCGACATCGACCTGACGCGCTTCGTCCAGCGCCATCGCGAGGCCGGCGGCGTCGCGACGCTCGCCGTCAAGCGCGTCGCGGACACGCGCGAGTTCGGCGTCGTCCTGCACGACGACAAGGGCCGCATCACCGGCTTCCAGGAGAAGCCGGAGCCATCCGAGGCCCTGTCGGACCTCGGCAACTGCGGCATCTACCTGTTCGAGCCGCAGATCTTCGACTACTTCCCCGACCAGCCGTTCGTCGACTGGGCCAACGACGTCTTCCCGGCGCTGCTGGCGCAGGACGTCCCGTTCCACATCCACGAGATCGACGAGTACTGGAACGACGTCGGCTCGCTGACGGAGCTGAAGGACGGCACCTTCGACGCGCTGCGCGGCGAGCTGCAGCTCGAGGTCGAGGGCGAGGTCGTCGCCGAGGACGTGATCGCCGGCGAGGGCACCACGCTCGACGGCGCGACGCTGATCGAGCCGCCGGTCTGGATCGGCCGCGACGTGCGGATCGGCAGAGACGTGCGGCTGCAGGGCCCGCTCGTGATCGGCGACGGCGCCGTGATCGGCGACGGCGCCGCGCTGAAGGACTCGATCGTGCTGCCCGGCACCGAGCTGACCGCCGGCGGCATCCTGATCGGCGCGATCGCCGGCAACACCGGCATCGTCGACCGCCTGCGGCCCCGCCGCTAGCGACTGCGCAACCGGCCCGCGGCGCTACGCCGCGGGCTCGTCGCCGCCGGCGCGGCGCGGCACGCTGCCCGACGGCACCTCGATCACCCCGGGGTGCGGGCTGGCCGCCGCGGACGCCGTCACCCTGCGCGCCTGCTCTGCCCGCTCGGCGCGGTCCTCGGGCGTCCCGTAGCGCTCCTCGCGCAGGTCCTGCTTCTCCGACTCGCCCAGCATCCGCACGAACAGGAAGGCGACGGCGATGCCCATCACGACCGCCTGCTCGATCGCCATGATCGCGCCGGCGAGCGCCTGGTCGGAGGTGGGGGAGAGGCCCCAGTACTCGGGCTGGTCCTTGTAGAACTCGTAGATCGCCTCGGGCGCGAAGGTCAGCGCGATGCCGAGGAAGCCGAGCGCGACCTTCGAGCTGACCATGTAGATCAGCGGCGTCGTCCCCTCGCGCCGCAGCCGCGTCGCGACCGGCGACAGCAGGTGCCACCAGTAGAGGAAGCCGGCGGTGATGAAGGTGACGTGCTCCGCGAGGTGGACGGCGCTGTGCTCGGCGGCGGCGTTGTAGAGCGCCGGGATGTGCCAGACCCACATCGCCGCGCTGTAGAAGATCACCGCGAACAGCGGCGCGGCGAGGAAGCCGGCGCGCTTCTCGATCTCGTGGATGCGGCGCGTCGCCGGCCGCAGCAGCACCTTCGTGAAGCCGAGGATGATCAGCACCGGCGCCACGTCGAGCAGCAGCATGTGCTGGACCATGTGCATCGCGAGGATCTGCTCGCCGAGCGGGTCGATCGGCGACAGCAGCGCCGCGACCAGCGCCGCGATGCCGAGCAGGAACGACAGCAGGCGCCAGTGGCTCGGCGGATGCGGCTCGGAGGGGGTGCGGCAGCCGCGCCAGCGCCAGACGTAGACGCCGGCGTAGACCAGGAGGCCGATGACGATCCCCGGCGCGAAGCTCCACGATGCTTCAGGAGACATGTGCGCCGATTGTGGCAGTCGCGCGGTGGAGAGGGCGCTGCGGTGTCGGCGACGCTGCTCGGATGGCCTGCGGCGACGCCTCCGAGCACGACGACGCGCCGCCGCGTCCGCCCGGGCTGCGCGAGCGGGTCGCGCGGTCGCACGGCGCAGACCTCCTGCGC
>JAEXXR010000092.1 GCA_023405705.1 Actinomycetes bacterium | reverse complement strand
GCGCAGGAGTTCTGGCCCGCCACGCCCCGCACGGAGGTCTTCCAGCCCGAGCCCGGCTGCTCGGCGGCGACCTTCCGCGGCTCCGGCGCGGAGGCGGCCGCACTGGCCGGCACGCTCCTGACCGCGTTGGCCGCCGACCTGACCGCCGAGACGCCCGAGACGAGCGCGGTCGCGCGCCTGCACTCGCTCCCGACCGCCGAGCACGGCGGTCCACGCGACGTGCGGCTGACGTTCGAGCCCGCGCTCCTGGCACGCAGCGACGGCGACGACTATCAGGTGCGGCTGGCGCCGGCGGCGCTGCGCCAGCTGCGTGGCTGGATCGCGGCCGGCGCACGCACCCTGGGCCCGGCGTCAGAGACCGGCGGGCTGCTGTGGGGCGAGCGCGACCCGGCCGCGGGCGTGATCTGGATCGAGGAGGCGTCCGGTCCGCCGCCCGACAGCATCCAGACGCCGGCGGAGTTCGTCTGCGGTACCGCCGGCAACGAGCAGCGCTCCCAAGAGAACAAGAAGCTCGGCCAAGGTTCGCTCGGATTCCTCGGCATCTGGCACACCCATCCCGAGCAGGACTCGACGCCGAGCATGCGCGACCTGCAGGGAATGGTCCAGTTGCTGAGCCAGACCCCCGGCGCCAGCGGCGAGCGGCTGATCGTCATCGTCGGGCACACACGCGCCCTGACCGACCGGCCCGATGGGCCGCCGGCCGACCTCAGCACCTACCTCTTCGACGGACAGCTCGACCGACACGGCCTCACGGTCAGAGTCGACGACGTCGAGATCGTGCCGCTCCCGGCGCGCCGTGCGGCACCGGCGCGTGAGATCGGGCTGGCGCTCTCGGGCGGCGGGTCGCGCGCGATCGCGTTCCATCTCGGCTGCCTGCGTGCGATGAACGACCTCGGGCTGCTCGATCGCGTCCGGGTGATCTCAAGCGTCTCGGGCGGCTCGGTCCTCGCCGCCCTCTACGCCTACCGCGACCAGCCCTTCGACAGCTTCGACGCGCAGGTCCAGCACCTGCTGGCCCGCGGGTTGCAGCGCGACATCGCCGCGCGCACGCTGCTCTCCAAGCGGCTGCTGCAAGCAGGCGGGACCCGGATGATCGCCGGCACCGCCGCAGCGACCGCCCGCGCCGCCAGTGTCGTGCGCCGACGCCATGCTCCGGCGCGGCCGACGGCGCCGCCGCTGCGGCGCTGGGTCAGTCGCACCGACGCGTTCGTCGACGTCCTCGATCAACGGCTCTACCACGGCGCGCGCCTGCCCGAGGTCGCGCGCGAGGGGCTCGACGTCGTGATCAACGCGTGCGAGCTGAGCACCGGCAGCGCGTTCCGGTTCGGCAGCCGCCACAGCGCGACCTGGCGCATCGGCGAGATCGTCGACAACGACGTCTCTGTCGCAGAGGCCGTCGCGGCCTCCGCCGCCTACCCGCTCCTGCTGCCCGCCCTGGACCGCCGGTGGCGCTTTCGCACCCGCGAGGGCCAGGTGGTGAGCGAACGGGTCGCGCTGACCGACGGCGGCGTCTACGACAACCTCGGCACGACCAGCCTCGAGCCCGGCCGCACCGAGCAGTTCAGCAGCAACGTCTATCCAGTCGACTTCATCATCGCCTGCGACGCCGGCCGCGGCCTGCTGGATCCGACCATTCCCTTCGGCGCCGGCTCGCGCCTCGCGCGCAGCTTCACCGCCACCTTCCGCAAGGCCCAGGACGCCACCCGCGCCCGGCTGCACGCCCAGGTCGAGCATGGCCAGCTGACCGGGTTCGTCATGCCCTATCTCGGCCAGCGCGACAAGCGCCTCCCCCACCGGCCGCCGGACCTCGTCGGCCGCGAACAGGTCGTCGACTACCCGACCGACTTCGCCGCCATGAGCGAGGAGACGATCGCGCTGCTGGCCGGCCGCGGCGAGCAGCTGACGCGCATCCTGCTGCACCACTGGCTCCCCCAGCTCTGAAAGGCAGAGTCGTCCGATGCGATCCGTAGATTCGCCCGTGAGATGGTCGCTGATCCCCAGCCGCAACCGGACCTCGAGAACGAGTACCGCGGGCTCGTCGCCCAAGTGCTCGAGCAGCGCGAGCGCGCTGATCGGCTGCGGATGCTCGCCGACCAACTCGATGAGAACGCCAGACGCGACGAGCACCTCCTTCGCGAACTCGCGGCCGTGCTTGGCAAGGACCCACAGCTGCGGATCGAGGATCTCGACGAGCGGCTGCGCGGACAGCGGCTGCGCGAGGTCGCGATCGAGATCCTCGGCCGCGAGGTCGGGCCCGGCCAGGCGATCCACTACAGACAGTGGTACGGGCTGCTCACGGCCGCCGGCCACCGCGTCGCCGGCAGAGACCCGGTCGCGACGTTCCTGGTCCAGATCCAGCGCGCCGACGGCGTCGAGCGCGTCGGACAGCGCTCCGGCCGCTACCAACTCGTCGCCTAGACCGACCGCCAGCGCCCAAGGCGCAACCGCAACCCGCACGCAGGCCGCGACCCCGTCGCTCACGCGATCGGTCCAATGAGCCACGACGACGACCGCGGCACCTATCCGGCGGTACGGCACAGCCACATCGTCCCGCGCGGCTACCTCGGAGCCTGGAGCGAGCCGACCGGGATCGCGATGCGCCTCGTCCGCGACCCCGACGCCGCCGCCAAGACCATCAGCATCCGCGACGCAGGCGTACGCACCTGCTTCTACCGCCGCAGACGGCCCGGGACCGGCACGCCGATCGACGACATCGAATGGTCGCTGTCCAGGCTGGAGTACAGAGCGCTGCCGCTCGTGAAGGGCATCACCGAGCTCTGGCCGCCGTCGAAGGACCAGAAGAGCGGCCTGGCGCAGTATGTCGCCGCCCAGTACCTCCGCGGCGACGCGTACGCGCGCTGGCACTACGAGCTGTTCTCCGCCGGCGCCCGGCCCGGTGCCGATCCGGCAGCGGTCAAGGAGCTCATCGCGATGGACCGGCCGATGCGCCTGCTGGTCGGGATCCGATCGGTGGGAACGCTGCTCGCGTCGATGCATTGGCAGCTCGTCGTCTTCACCAAGCCGCGGCTGGTCACCTCGGATGAGCCGGTCATCACCTGGCCGCTTCGCGCGCGCAGCAGCCGCCGGCCAGCCCCCAACCAGGTCGCGGCCGGGATCGGCAACACGCTGGAGCTCTTCATCCCGATGTCGCCAACGGTGCTGCTGCTGATGACGTGGGCCGACACCGAGGACGACGCCACGCCAGCGCCGGGGCTCGGACGGCACGCCGACACCGCCAACGCGTTCGTCACCGCCAACGCCCAGCAGCAGTGGTTCCACCGTCCCAGCATCAGACCGACGCTCGCATCCGGCATGCGCAACCCGCTCAGCGCAACCTTCTCGCCCGGCTACAACCCCACGACCGCCGCTCGCTCGCAGCGGCGACAGCGCGCGATCGAGCTCGCCCTCGATGAATCTGATCGCGGCCCGTCCAACGAGCCGTTGTACGCGATCCCGATGACCGCGGCCAAACGATGCGCCTGACCAACAGCTCCAGCTTGGCACTGCCGTCGTCACATCCCGCCTGGCCGCATCCTCGCCCGCGAGCTGCTCAACCACCGCTGTCACGTGCGCCCGCAACCAGCCGGAAGCGGCACCCCGCTTCTCCCGCCGTACGCGCCATCGGGCTTGCTCAGCAGCTCACGAAGTGCGTGAGCACCTCAGCGGATGCGGCCCCTCGGGCTCCCGGAAGATCTGGCCGCTCGCGCGGTCAGTCTCCCGGGTGCCCGCCGCAGCGGAGCATGTCCGCTGCGGTGAAGTCCGCTCTGCGGATCTGAATCACCGTCATCAGTCGGTTTCCAGTCGGCAGACAGCGATGATCACGACGTCCCCAAGACGAGGAGTCGCAGCCACAGAGCAGATCTCTCGTGTGTCGGGTAGAGACACGAGCTTTGAGAAATTCGGTACCCGATCGCGTTGGGCGCGCACCCTGTTGTCCCCATTTCCCATCGTCTCATCGGGCGGCTCTCCTGTCCGGACTCCCATCCGAACACAAGCGTTCCTAAAAGTCGGCGCGCAGCCTACCATCATGAGCCAAGAACATGTAGCAACCGCAATAGTTGCTGCAGAAGCCCGGCGCGACGGAACTTTCGCTTTGCACCCCTTTTAGGCGAAAAAGGTAAACCGGTCTAACTTCGATCGCGATTCCTGACCGATAACCCTAGGTCAAAGTGTATATCCCTAGGGATATCCGCCTAGCGGCGGGGCTGCGGCACTGAATGGTCAGGGCTTCTTTAGGACTCAGGGAGGCGCGGTGGGCGCTTGCGCCAAGAGCCGGCGCTGTTTATATTGAGCTGGATTCCAGTCGGCAGTACCAGCATCGGATCACGACGAAACTGAGTCGAGGAGAGCCACCCGCGCGAAGACCCGCGTCCTTCCGGCGCACCCAGCTACGCCCTCCCTGTTCTGTCGCGCCTTCCGTGCTCGCGGATCCAGAGCCGACGGCGCGCCGGGGACGTCGGGTCCCGACGGTTCACATCACACGACATAGGGACGGAGCACGGACGCTCCGCATGCTCCACGTACTCGACGGCCTCCCCCTGCCGCCGCACCCCCCTTTCACGGCGGCTGAGTCGAAGGACCCCTTCGTGAGAATCACCAAACCTGAGCAGGCCTGTATCCCCCTGCCTCCCCCAACAATTAACGGCATCTTCGTGTCAGTCGTTGATCCGCAGCGCGCGCTCACGACCACCGAAGAGATCGAGCTGTTCACCGCGACCTCCGACACCGTCCAGCGCGTGCGGACGGTGCTGCGCGCACACGGCTATGAGTCCCACTTTCTCGGCTGCTACCGCGTGCCGTACTCCCAGACGCTGGTGTTCGCCCACAGACGGTGGTGGATCATCGGCCCCCAGATCGACGTCGGACGGTGCGCCGACTCGATCCAGCGCCAACTCGTGCTGAGCCGCCAGCGCGTCGACCGCGACCAGCTGCGCGTCATCTACGCGATGCCGCTCGACTGGAGACCGGAGAACACGATGCGCTACATCACCTACGACCGCACCCTAAGAGGATCCGCCGGCGCCGCCGAGCGCCGCCTCATCGGGGTGCCGATCATGCCGCTCGACAGCCAGTTCGCCACATGGATCGCCGTCGAGATCGAGGAGGGCCGCCCCACCCTGTAGCCCACCACCCTCGCTGCAGATCCTCGTCCCGGGAGCGTGCTATCCGGGCGGCCCCGCAGACGGGCGCGCGCAGCCGACCGCCGCACAAGGCGCCGGATGCCGCGCCCGGCTGGCTGGCTGCGCGCCCGGATACCTAGACTCGACGGGGCGGCCAACGCACGAGCTGTGGGCGGCTCGGCCGACGGCCGCGCGCGGAGCGGCGCCGCCGTGCAGGCGGCGCACTACGCTGCGCCGTGATGGAGACCAGCGACGAGGAACTGCGCGACCTGGTCGACGCGCTGGCCGGCTTGACCCGCCAACTCGACGCCGCGCTGCAAGAGCGCGGGATCGCGCGGATCGATACCGGAGACCCCAGGATCGATGCGATCCGCGCGATGCGCCGGCTCGGAATCTTCACCGACTACGACCTCGCCCGCGAGCTGAGATGCGATCGCGACACCGCCCGCGACCATCGGCGCCGAGCACTCGCCGCAGAACAGGTCGCCAGAGCCGCAACGAGCCGACCGCAGCGCTGGCGATGGGTCGCCGACTGGCCCGCGCACGCCGTCCACCTCCTCAACCGCCAGGACACGGCCTCCCTCACTCTCCCAGGCGACGAGATCACCGCCTGAGCGCTGGCCCCGAGATGGAGGCCGCTGCCGCCGCAGCCCACTGGTGCGGCGGCCACCCCAACCAACAGCGGGGCATTGCACCCGCCGCGACGTTCTACTAGATTCCTGCCAGGGGACGGTGGGCGCCGCGCGCACACCGACGACGTAGGACGAGGGCGAGGGAGGCCTGGGTGCGTACGGCTATGCTCGGTTCGTTGAGCTCGGCACCGACGGCGCGTCGGCTGCGGCAGGTCGCCGCAGCCATCGCGGTTGCTGCGGTGACATCCGTCGCCACGCCGGCGATCGCGGCTGCGGACCCGTCGATCGAGGAGTGGTCGTTGAACGATCCGACCTGTCCGGACATGCTCGTGATCGGCAGCCGCGGATCGGGTCAGCCGGCGAGCGACCCGGGCACGCTCGACATGGGCCCAGAGGTCTACGGTCTCGCCGCTCACCTCGCTGATCAGCTCGCCGGCCGCGGCCTGACGACGGCCGCGATGAACAACCCCTACCCGGCGGTCGACCTCGGCGACTTCTTCAGCGGCGATCCCGACGGGTTCGAGTCGATCGATCAGGGGCGCGTGAACATTCGCGTGTTGACCAACGCCGTCCTGCAGCAGTGCGGAGCGACGCGAATCGTGCTGATGGGCTTCTCCCAGGGCGCCGCCGCCGCCCGCAACGGTGCAGGCTTCCTCGTCAACGGCGACGATGACGCGATCGCGGCGCTCGTGCTGATCGCCGACCCGGGCTATGACCCCGACGGCCCCGGTCTGCACCTCGGCGACGCGGGCCCGGAAAAGCGCGGGCTGCTCTACCAAGAGGAGCCCGACTACGAGCCGCCCGCGGAGACCGGGGACAGCACCATCTCGATCTGCTGGGAGCACGACCTCGTCTGCCAAACCGACGAGATAAGAGACCTCATCGGCGACTTCTTCTTCGCTGCCGGGCACAGCATTCACACCACCGGCTACCAGGACGCCGCGGATCAAGAAGTCTGGGCCGAGGCGATCGCCGAGATCGCGCTGCAGAGCTACCGCTGCAACGGTGCTCGACCGACCATCGTCGGAACCACCGGCAACGACACGCTCGCTGGCACCTCCGGCGACGACGTGATCGTCGGGATGGGCGGCAACGACACCGTCAACGGCCTCGACGGCACCGACCAGATCTGCACGATCGGACCGGGCGGCCGACCCGACTCAGGCACCGACACCGTCGACGGCGGCCCCGGCGCCGACTGGATCGCCACAGGAGCCGGCGCCGACACGGTCGCCGGCGGCGACGGCTCCAACTACCTCGACGCCGGCGCCGGCAACGACATCCTCATCGGCGGCGCCAACGGCGAAGCGATGATAGCCGGCGACGGCGACGACACCATCCAGGCCAGCCCAGGCTACGACTACATCGAAGGCGGCGACGGCGACGACCACATCGACGGACTCGGAACCGGCCCCGAGGACGGCGACTACCTTGAAGGCGGCGCCGGCAACGACGAAATCGACGGCAACGTCGACGACTTCATCACCGGCGGCCCCGGCAACGACATCCTCGACGGCACCGCCGGCGCAGACTGGCTGGAAGGCGGAGACGGCAACGACACCATCACCGGCAGCGCCGCCGCAGACTGGCTCGACGGCGGAGACGGCCTCGACATCCTCACCGGCGGAGACGGCGACGACTCCCTCGACGGCGGCGACGGCCGCGACGAGCTGTCAGGCGGCAATGGCCTCGACTGGATCGACGGCGACGCCGGCAACGACGATCTCGACGGCGGCGCCGACGACGACTTCCTCAACGGCGGCGACGACCACGACGAACTGCTCGGCCAGAGCGGCAACGACAACCTCGACGGCGGCTGGGGCGACGACACCCTCTACGGCGCCACCGACGACGACGTCCTGCGCGGCGGCGAAGGCGCCGACTTCCTCGCCGGCGCCAGCGGCGCCGACATATTCCTCGCCGAAGCCGGCGACGACGAACTCCGCGCCGCCGACAGCGACACCGACACCTATTTCAGCTGCGGCGACGGCAACGACACGCTCGTGCGCGACACCGTCCAAGACACGACCGTCGAGCGCGACAACACCTGCGAGCTCGAACAAGCCCCAGTCCCCTGACAGCTGACGCGGCACAGCCGACCAGCGGCGGATACTGAGCGGCATGCCGCCCGAGAACCCGTCGCTGGACGACCTCGAACAACTGCCGCCCCAAACCCTCGCGCTCCGACTGCTGCAGCACATCCCCCCGGCAAGAACCGTCCGACGTGATCTCCTGCTCGGCGAGCTGCTCCTCGCCGCGACACCGACCGCCCCAGGCACCGTGACGCGTACGGCCACCGCGACCTTCGCCGCATACCCGGCCGCGACGCGCGGCCTGGTCGAGGCATGGCAGCAACTCGCCCTCGACGGGCTGATCGTCAACTGGCCGCCGAAGGACCCCCGCTACACCACCGACGGCATCGGCGAGCCGTTCATGCTCACCCGGCTCGGCAAGCGCATCCTCAACGCCGGCGACAACGGGCCCGCACTGCTCGCCGCTCGCCGCCGCATCGGCCTCGAGCTCCACCCCATGCTCGCTGAGCGCCTCCGCGACGCCGTCACGATCGGCGCTTTCGAACAAGCCGCCCTGCTCGCCCTCCGCGCGATCGAGACACGCGTACGAGACCTCGTCGACGATCCCCGCAGCAGCAACGGCAACCGCCTCACCGGCGTACCGCTCATGAAGATGGCGTTCTCAGCCAGAGACGGCCCGCTCGCAGACCCCGACGCCGAGCCCGGCGAGCGCATCGGCACCATGGAACTCTTCGCCGGCGCCTTCGGCGCCGTGCGCAACAACCTCGTCCACACCGAAGTCGACTGGCCCGACCCCGTGGAGGCCGCCGAATACGTCCTCCTCGCCGACCTCCTCATGCGCCTGATCGACCGCGCCGAACACCGCCGCCTCAGCAGCATCTCCAACGAAACCGCCTCGCCGTAGAAGCCGCCGCGAGCCAGTCGTTCCGAGCCTGCTGTGCCGGCCGTTGCGCCTCGCACCCGCCTGACGGGACGGCGCCGCGCGCGGCAAGGCGTCCGTCAGACATCCGACCGCGGAGAGCCGCTCACGTGCCCGGTTCCCCCTGCAAACGCTGGGAATCTCGGTTAATTGCCTCGAATAGCAATATGGTCCGCTCCACGATGACGGCGCAGGGCCTCGCAGTCGCGCGCTCCTGACACGGGGGCCGAGACGAACTACGGTCGCCAGCAAACCGGCGCATCAAGCCAGTCCGCGGGCTATAAAGCAGCTGACCGTGTCGACGGCGATCGTGTTTGACCTCGACGAGACGCTCCTGGACACCAGCGCGCTGCGCGATGCCCGGGACGACGGCCGCTGGGACGAGACCGCCGAGCGGATGGCCGAGGTGGAGCCGCTCACAATCAAGAGAAGCACGATCGCGCCGCATGATCTACCGCGGCGGGTGCAGGAGTTCGGCTACTCGGTCGGGATGCTCACGCGCTTCCCCTACGCGGTCGCGGTCGATCTGCTCGAAGCGTTCGACATCGCATACGACGTCGTCATCTCACACGAGGACCTTGTCCCACAGACGCGGGACCCGACGTCATGGCTGGTGCCCGAGCGTTTCGAACCTGAGCTGAGCACCTTTGTTCTCATCAGCGGATCGAGCGATGACCTCCACGCAGCGGCCTCGGCAGATGCCTTCACGATCGGCACGCTCTGGTCGCGCGATGCGACGGACGACTGGCGCCGCCGCTGGCCCGACATCGCCGTCGCCCGTCCCGAGCGGCTGCTCGACGCGTTCGAGGAGATCGATCCCCTGCGACCGTTGGGTGAGGCGCTCCTCGACGGCGTGAGGCCGCGGTGGCACGCAGGCACGCTCGTCCGCGTCGCGCCGAACGTCTTCGCGGCGGGGGCGTACTTCACGACCGCCGACTGGCGACACGCGCGGCATCGCCTCTCCCATCTCGTGCTCGACGCAAAATCCGATCCAATGTACGCGGAGGACGCCGCAGCCGTTTACCGCGCGTTTGCTGAGCAGCGTGCCGCCAAAGACCACGTGTTCGACCTCGTCACTTCAGTACCGCCGCGCCCCGATGCCGACTACGACCGCTTCGAGGTCGCCCGCATCGAAGCAGCCGACGCCCTGGGCGCCTACGCCTCCGGCAATGCACTGAGGATGCGCTACGACGTTCCGGGTTACAAGTACCTCCGCCACGAGGAACGAGCCAAGGCCAACGCCAACCGCTTCGAAGCCGATGAACTGGACGGTGAGCGAGTCCTGTTGCTCGAGGACGTCCTTACGATCGAACAGGGCGGGCAGGCGGAGACGTGCGCGGATGTTCTGTTGGAGCAAGGCGCGTCGCACGTCACCGTCTTGGCGCTCGGCGTGACGCAAGACGAACTGCGGCGGCCGTGCCCGAAGTGTGACGGGACCCTGCGTACAAAAAACGGAAGGTACGGCCGGTTCGTCGGCTGCTCCAGCTGGCAAGACGATGGCGGCGGGTGCGGCTACACGTTCAGCTTGTAGGGGGACTAGCGTCGAGTGGAGTGAGCAGGGTGCCGCGGTCCCGATCCGGTGGAGATGCGTGTGCGCTCTGCTCGACGGACGCGACGAACGCGTCGAGAGCGGCGCGCTGCACACCACGGGCAAGTGGAGCAGCACCCAACTGCGCGCACAAGGCGCGCGCTCTTTTCCACGCAGGTACCCGCTGCCAGAGCTCGCTGGCGGGCGTTTCGAGCAGAACGCGCAACCCCTCGCTAGCGTCGTTGCTGATGTGCGGGACCGGTGCGAACACGGGACGGCTTTGTGCGGCGGCATAGCGGACCGTATGCATCGTGCCGCTGCTGACCGCGCACTGACCGACCACGACCGCGACCGACAGCCCGCTTTGGATGCGGTCGCGGGCGACGAGATGGTTGCGCTGCGGACGCGTCCCAAACGGTTGCTCGGCAACAAGTGCGCCACCTGCGTCCACGATCTCGGCCGCCAAGCCCTTGTTCTCGGCGGGGTAGACGCGGTCCAATCCACCACCCATGACCGCGATCGTCGGAGCGCCCGTTCGCACGGCCTCGCGATGCGCGATCGTGTCGATGCCCTTTGCCAAGCCACTCACGATTCCGTACCCCGCGGCCGTAAGCGTCGCGGTCAACGCCTGCGCGGCGCTCGCCCCGAAGCTCGTTGGCTCCCGCGTCCCGACTACGGCTGCGAGGGAACGCCGACTCAGCAGTTCAGCGTTGCCACGTACGAACAGCACCGGAGGCGGATCCGGGATCCCACGCAGGCGCTCCGGGTATCCGCGGTCGAAGAACGAGATAGCCCGGACGCCGTCACTCAAATGGACCGCCACGACTTCTTCGGCTTCCGTCAGCGCGCGTTCAAGCCAGGTCCGGTCGACCTGCGCAGTGAGCGCAGCACCAAATGATTCATCTCTCGCGGCTCTCAGCGCAGTGGCAGGGCCAACACGAGGCAGGCGCTGCAGCGCCAGCAAACCGACGGCGGAGGACAAGTCGAGGGCTCGCATAGATCACCGACGCTTCACGTCTGCCTCGTACTTTACGCCCCTCCTGTTCGCTGGGCGTCGGAGCGACAAGATGGGGCGGGCACCTGCGCTGATCAAGGGCGCGCTTCTGCGTAGACGATGGCGCGTCACACGCCGGTCGCGGTTCCGTGGCGTGACCGTCGCCCAGTTCGTCGCCACGCGCATGTAGTGCGCCTCCGACCTCGCGAACGCTCACGCCCCGGCTTGACGAGGGGGTGGGACGCCACTAGTTTGAGGTGCGCTTTGTCCGACGATCGACGTGACGACGGGAACAGTCGCCGAAGGCTGACGAGCGAGGCGTTGCTCAGCGCGGCTCGCGACGCCCGAGCGGCACAGGCGGCGGCCGAGCAGGAGCGTCTGACAGTCTCGCAGTCGTTGGCGGCTGTGCGGGCGGAGATAGAGAGCGCGGCGACCGAGGCCGCGCGGGCAGCGCATGCAGCTGGGATCCCATTCACGTCGAATTCGTGCGACGCCCGCGGACACAAGCGCGAGGGGTTCGACCCGAACGGTTACCGCATCGCGGTGGGGCCGCTCACTTGGGGCACGCTCTTCTTCGAGGTCTCGATCGCAGGCAGAGTCCTGTGGCTGAGCAGTGCGTGGGAAGACGTGGCCCCCGGCGGCAGCCGGGCCACATTCTACGGGACCGCCGAGGAGGCGCTGCAGTTCGAGCATGCCGCCAACGGTCTCGGGATTCCGTGGAGCATTGACGGGCACACCGACCTTCGGCGACGGCTCCTGGGAGCTCTCGGTTCGTTCGTCGCCCGCCACAACCTCGACCCCTAGCCCGTAGACGGCGCGCGGCCGCGGCGGGGTGCTCACCCGCTGGGGCTCGGCAGGATCCCGGACGCCGCCGAGCTCCCGAGCGCGCGCAGACGAGTGGCGGACTTCGGCGCGAATCGCTGACGCGCCACTTGGCTGTGACGTGCGGCTCATCTGCGCAGAAGTGCGCCCGGTTGATGTGCGCGAGCGAGCTGCGCCCTTCGAGGTCCTCCGCGGCTCCGGCCAGCGTACCCCTGTGCGCCTCACCTGCCGCCGACGCAGATCCCTACACTAATTTGTGGTAATGAGCCTCGCAGACGACGTGCATATGGAGCGCGCTCGGGCATGCGCCGCAGCCGCTGCTACGGACGAGCGACTCTGTAGAGAGCGCATCCGAGCTGACGATGAGCAAGAGCGCATAGCAACAGAAGTTCGAGCGCTCGCGGCGGAGTTTCTCGGCTTGGCCCGAAGACGCTCCGACCTGAGGAAGTCGCGACTTCCCTCGCCGGACGCGTGGGTCCTGTGGTTCTCGCCCAAGGGCTGGGTCGTACGAACTGACACGAGTCAATACGTGCGAGAAGGGATGATCGGCTCTTGTGGCCTGGCGATCTCCGAAGACGGCCAGTGGTTCAGCGGCGGCCCAACGTGGCGGCCTCTCAGCACCGGCAGCATGACGTACGGCATGGCGGAGGAGTTCCGGGAGGTCGTCGTCGCCTACCTGGCAGCCGGTCGTGCGGTCTGATGCGCGCAACGGCATGCGGGCGGGCCCGCTCCCCTTCCCCAGCCTCAGCGCCGACGGGCGCGGCCCGCTCGGCCCGCTCGGCCTCGGAGCTCGGCCCGGCCTCGAGCCATCGCGACGCTGCGGGAGCGTCGCTGCGACGGCGATGCTCGCGGATTGGTCCCCGCGGTGCGACGCGACCGGCGCAGTCTGGTTCGACGCCTGTCGTGTTGCGACGCGCCACAGCCGCCAGTGCGCCTGACACGCCAGCAGGTCCGGCCGTGGCTGACAATTGGGCGCGATCAGTGCGCGACGGGCTCGACAGGCGCTCGCTCGTAGCTGCCTCTGTTCGACCGTCCGGTGAGCCACTTCGAGCAGACGCGTCGCGGCTTCCGCGCGCATGGCTGCGTCTGCCGCACGCGATAGGTCCATGAAACCAGGCCACCTGCCGATCCAGCGAGGTACGTGACGACCACCCTCCCGCGGTACGTTGTTCGAACCGTTGCCGCCGCGCGTGGTCGCGTTCGCCAGGCCACTATGCACACAAACTGTGATGCGCTCCGTCGGCGACACACGAGCGATTCGCCGGCTCTCTTTTGGGCTCGCCACTGTGCACGCGAGGCCAACGCGGCTCTGGTTCCGCGACGCGCATCGATGGCATCTATGTGTGGCGTTGGTCTTCTGCCTGCTGGCGGCGGAGCTTGTGGCGGTTGGTACGTCGAGTCGGGGATCTGAGCGGGAGCCTGGATCGGCGGGGTTTGTGGCGCGGGGCGTGCCGGTGGTCGTTGCTCGATCGGCCACGGGTGGGGTGACGGTCCTCGCCTGGGAGCCCCGTTGAATTCACAGGCGATCTGATCGTTGTCCGCATCCAGGCCCGACACATCGCCGTACTCTTCGAGGAAATCCTGGGCGCTCCACTGGTTTGGAAAACCGGGGCAATCATGGTCAACGCTCGGGTCAGGAGCGACGACACTGAGCGGAACGTCGGCTACGAGCTCTCGCCGCTGAAAGTCAGAGACGTATACGCACAGATGCGTGTGGCCGAAGGCCTGCAGGATCAGGCTCGCTGACTGAGTCGCCGATTGCGGGGTCGCGCTTCCGCTATCAAGCGGCGCAAAGAACCATGAGATCCAATCAGTGTCAGCGGCGCACGAGAGCGAAGCGGGAAGGTGATACGCCGCCGAATACCACGAACTACAGAAGCCGAACTCGTCGGCGCATCCGCTATGGGTCAGAGTGACGGTCGCGGTAGCGGCAAAGGGCTGGGTTTGCGTAAAGCCTGAGACGGTCGCGGTCGACGCGCAAGCAGACGCCGACGCAAACGCAAGCCAGAACACTCCCGCAAGCAGCAGAACCCGTCTGATCATCGCCGCATCCTACGATGCGTTGCATCACGATGCGCTGCCTTTCGTAATTTCTGAGCACGGGAGACGGTCCGGCGACCCCAGCGCGTCTACGAACGATACTCCGGCTCGCCTGCGCAGATCACTGGCGCACTTCTGCGCATTTCAATGGCGCGTCACAGGGCTGTGATGTGCCGACGTTCCGCGCAGATGTGCGCCATTCGCCTGTGCAGACCGTGCGCGCACCCTGAGTCCCGAGGGCGAGCAGCACGACCGCGACGACGGTGTCCCGACGGCCGTGGTGGCGCAGCCGCTCGCGCCCTCCAGCTCCCGGCCGTGTGCGCTTCGAGTCGTCGACGCCGCGACTGTCGAACGCGCGGTCGAACTCGTCTGAGTCCGACGGCCGTGTGGCGGTGTCGCTCGCACCTGCGGTGGCGTCGTTCAGCCCCCTGCCTGCGCGCCGCTCCTGGTGCGCTCTTGACAAGCGCTGCTCGCGCTGAATAGTTTGCTATAGCCTATCTGATCTAGTCTCGGCCTGGCCGTGTCTGGACACCGAGCCGGCGAGTCGACCTGTTCGGCGCTCGGCCTCGCCGTCGTCCGACCGGCCAGGACGGGTGCTCGCCGGTCCACAAGGAGGCCGCCCCATGCTGTCGATCGGAACGCTCTCGATCTCTCGCCAGCGCAAGCTCAGGTCGCTGTGCACGCTCGCGCTCGTGCTCAGCGCGTCGCTGGTCATCGCGCAGGAGGCGAGCGCGGCGGTGACCGTCAACGCCTACAGAAACAGCGTCTGCAGTCCGAATGCCGTCGGTGACGGGACCACGAACGATCGCGGAGCGATCCAGTGCGCGATCGACCACGTGTCGGGCAACGGCGGCGGGACCGTCGTGCTGCCCGGCACGCGCACCTACAAGTCCGGGGGCTTGGTCCTCAAGTCGGACGTGACCCTGCAGATCGACGCCGGTGCGACGCTCAAGCAGAGCCAGACCGTCGCTGACTATGCGTCCCCGCAACCGGGTGTCGGACATTCGGTGGCGTGCAGCAGCGACTGTCCGCCGTGGAACTACTACTTCTACAGAAACCAGCCCTTCATCTACGCCGGAGGCAAGACGAGCAGCAGCACGACGAACGTGGCGGTCGTCGGCGAGGGCACGATCGAGATGACGCGCAACGCCCCGTTCAACGGGGAGACGACGATCGAGATGTTCGCGATCGGCTTCTCCCACGTCGACGGCTTCGAGGTCTCCGGCATCGACGTGGTGCGCGGGAACGCCGTCTACCTGGGCATCTACAACAGTGACAACGGCACGGTCTCCGACGTGACGTTCGACAATCTCGGAAGCCACTGGCGCAACACCGGCGGCATCGAATTGATGAACAGCCAGCACGTTCGGATCACCGGTTCGACGATGGATCTCAACGACGACGGGATCGCCGTCTACCAGTCCTACGGGGACCCCCGCGGCACCGCGTCGTCATGGTGGAGCTCGACCGCCGGCACGCAGCCGACGACCGACGTGCGGATCGACGACAACACCATCGCGGCCGGCTGCTGCAAGGCGATCGCGATCATCCCATGGGGGTCGAGCGACCCCGATCCGGCGAACGCCACGATGTCCGACGTCGTGATCACCAACAACGTCCTCACGAGCGCCACCAACCACGCCGTCGGCTGCTGGTGCGACGATCCGTGGAGCGGCCAGTCCCCGTTCACCGGCACGGAGGTCGATCCGTCGCCGATGCGCGAGTGGACCTTCGAGAACAACACGTACTCGGCGAGACCAGCCGACATCGCCAGCACGTCGATCGTGAATCTCAGCTGCGACTGGTCCGGCTGCCCGTCGCGCAGCGGGGTGATGGTCGACGACACGTCTGCGCAGTTCGGCTACAGCGGAACCTGGACCACCTACACCAGCAGCAACGACTACGGCGGCAGCCATCGCACGACGAACAGCTCCGGCGGCTCGGTGACTGCACGCAGGCCAAGGTGATCGGCCAACGGGGGCACAACACCGGGATCGCCCCTGCCCGCCGGCGATCACACGGTGCAGCTCGTCTGGACGGGCAGAAGGAACGCGAGCTCGACCGGCACCTACATAGACGTCGACGGCGTCTCGGTCGACTCCACGAGCGACGACTCGTCCGCAGCGTTCGCCTTCAGCGGAGCGTGGACGCGATACGCCAACGCCGCCGACCATGGCGGCACGCACAACACGGCCAACAGCTCCGGCAGCACGGCGACGATCTCGTTCGACGGGACGCGGGCGAAGGTGATCGCCGTCAAGGGCCACAACCTCGGGATCGCCCAGGTCAAGGTCGACGGCACCGTCGTCGGAACCGTCGACTTCTACAGCCCGAGCTACAGCTACAGGACGGTCGTCTTCGACACGGGCGTCCTGCCCGCCGGCAGCCACACGGTGCAGCTCGTCTGGACGGGCAGAAGGAACGCGAGCTCGACCGGCACCTACATAGACGTCGACGGCGTCACGGTGACGCCCTGACGGCGAGCGCTCGGCTGACGGCGCCCGGCGTGACCTGATGCGGGTCGCGCCGGGCCCGGCGGCGGGCCCGCTGGGCCACGTCGGCGCGAGGTCGTGCCGCGGCCTCGCGCCGACAGGCTCGGCGCACGACGAGCCGGTCGTCCCGTCCGACCGGGTCGGCACCCTTCGGCTGTGATGCCGCGTTCGCTCAGAGCCGGGCGTTCCTGAGCTGGCGGGCTGACCGGCAGACGATGCTCCACGTCCACCATGCCGCCCGTGCCGACCGGCTCGTCGACGCGCTGGCCGACGTCCTGCAGGCTCCGCTGGCCGATCCGTTCGCGGCCGAGGTCGTCGCGGTGCCGACGCGCGGCGTCGAGCGCTGGCTGGCGCAACGGCTCTCCGGACGGCTCGGCACGACGCCGGGCGCCGCGGACGGCATCTGCGCGAACGTCGCGTTCCCGACGCCGCGC
>JAEXXR010000025.1 GCA_023405705.1 Actinomycetes bacterium | reverse complement strand
GCCCGGCGCGACGCGCTGGAGGTCCTGGAGGGCGATCACGGTCGGCGCCTCGCGGCTGCCGGCGGCGATCGCCTGGGCGGCCGCCATCGCGCCGGTCATCGTCGTGATGCAGGGGATGCCGGCGGCGACCGCGGCCGAGCGGATCTCCCAGCCGTCGGTGCGGGCGCCGGTGCCGACCGGCGTGTTGACGACCAGCTGGACGCCGCCGTCCTCGATCCGCTCCAGCACGTTCGGCGAGCCGTGGCCGATCTTCTCCAGCGCCTCGACGGGGATGCCCATCCGCTTGATCGCCTGGGCGGTTCCGTGCGTCGCGACGATCTTGAAGCCGAGGCCGTGGAGCGCCATCGCGACGCCCGCGGCAGCCGGCTTGTCGCTGTCGGTGACGGTGATGAAGACGGTCCCCTCGCTCGGCAGCACCGAGCCGGCGGCCGCCTGCGCCTTCGCGAACGCGGTCGGGAAGTCGTGCGCGATCCCCATCACCTCGCCGGTCGAGCGCATCTCCGGGCCGAGCAGCGAGTCGGCGCCGGCGAAGCGGTCGAACGGCATCACCGCCTCCTTGACGCAGACGACGTCGCCGACCGGGTCCTCGGGCAGGTTCAGGTCGGCGAGCTTCTCGCCGAGCATGATCCGGCAGGCGAGCTTCGCCAGCGGCAGGCCGATCGCCTTGGAGACGAACGGGACGGTGCGGGAGGCGCGCGGGTTGGCCTCGATCACGTACAGCTCGCCGGACTGGTCGACCGCGTACTGGACGTTCAGCAGCCCGACGACGCCGAGCGCCTTGGCGATCCCCTCGGTGTGCGCCCTGATCTGCTGGAGCGCGTCCGGGCCGAGCGAGTGCGGCGGCAGCACGCAGGCCGAGTCGCCGGAGTGGATGCCGGCCTCCTCGACGTGCTGCATGATCCCGCCGATCCAGACCTGCTCGCCGTCGCAGAGCGCGTCGACGTCGACCTCGATCGAGTTCTCGAGGAAGCGGTCGAGGAAGATCTCCTTGCCGGAGCCGTGCGCGGCGCCGACGCGGTCGAGGTAGTCCTGCAGGCCCTCGATCGAGTAGACGATCTCCATCGCGCGGCCGCCGAGCACGTAGCTCGGGCGCACCAGCAGCGGGAAGCCGACCTCGGGCGCCTTCGCGAGCGCCTCCTCGGGCGAGTGTGCGGTCGCGTACGGCGGCGCCGCGAAGCCGAGCTGCTCCAGCAGCCTGCCGAAGCGGCCGCGGTCCTCGGCGTGGTCGATCGCGTCGATGCTCGTCCCGAGGATCGGGACGCCGGCGGCCTCCAGGCCGGCGGCGAGCCGCAGCGGCGTCTGGCCGCCGAACTGGACGATCACGCCCTCGGGCTTCTCGACCTCGCAGACGCCGAGCACGTCCTCCAGCGTCAGCGGCTCGAAGTAGAGCCGGTCGGAGGTGTCGTAGTCGGTCGAGACCGTCTCCGGGTTGCAGTTGACCATCACCGCGTCGCGGCCCGACTCGCGGACGGTCATCGCGGCGTGGACGCAGCAGTAGTCGAACTCGATCCCCTGGCCGATGCGGTTGGGGCCGGCGCCGAGGATCACGACGCTCGGTCTGTCGCCGCGCTCGACCTCGCTGGCGCTGACGCCGGAGCGGCGGGGCCGCTCGCGCGAGGAGTAGTAGTACGGCGTGCGCGCGGCGAACTCGGCCGCGCAGGTGTCGACCGACTTGAAGATCCGCTCGCCCCGCTCGGCCGCCTCCGGCTCCAGCGCCAGCTCCTGCAGCTCGCGCAGGAACCACGGGTCGATGCTCGTGCGCGCGTTGAGCGTGTCGACGTCGACGCCGCGGCGGAACGCCTCCAGCACGAGGTCGAAGCGGTCGGGGCCGCCGGTCTCCAGCGCGCCCAGCAGCTCCTCCAGGTCCTCCGGCGGCGTCGCGCGCTGGTCGAGCTCGCGCGAGCGCAGCGCCTTCGCGAACGCCTGCTTGAAGGTGCGGCCGATCGCCATCGCCTCGCCGACCGACTTCATGTGGGTCGTGAGGCCGGCGTCGGAGCCGGGGAACTTCTCGAACGCGAAGCGCGGCCACTTCACGACCGTGTAGTCGATCGTCGGCTCGAACGAGGCCGGCGTCGCGCGCGTGATGTCGTTGTCGATCTCCTGCAGCGTGTAGCCGACGGCGAGGCGGGCGGCGATCTTCGCGATCGGGAAGCCGGTCGCCTTCGACGCCAGCGCCGAGGAGCGCGAGACGCGCGGGTTCATCTCGATGACGATGATCTCGTCGGTCTTGGGGTTGACGGCGAACTGGACGTTGGAGCCGCCGGTCTCGACGCCGACCGCGCGGATGACCGCGATCGCCTGGTCGCGCAGCGCCTGGTACTGCTTGTCGGTCAGCGTCTGCTGCGGCGCGACGCAGACCGAGTCGCCGGTGTGGACGCCCATCGGGTCGAGGTTCTCGATCGAGCAGATGATCACGACGTTGTCGGCGTGGTCGCGCATCACCTCCAGCTCGAACTCGCCCCAGCCGAGGACCGACTCGTCGATCAGGATCTGGTTGATCGGCGAGGCTTCGATGCCGCGGTGGCAGATCGCCTCGAACTCCTCCACGGTGCGCGCGATGCCGCCGCCGCGGCCGCCGAGCGTGAAGGCCGGGCGGATGATCATCGGCAGGCCGATGTCGTCGAGCGCGGCGCGCGCCTCCTCGAGCGTGTGCGCGATCGCGGAGCGCGGGACGCGCAGTCTCGCCGTCTCCATCGTCTCGCGGAAGCGGTCGCGGTCCTCGGCGCGGTCGATCGCGTCGTAGTTGGCGCCGATCAGCTCGACGTCGTACTTCTCCAGCGTGCCGTCCTCGAACAGCGCCTTCGCGAGGTTGAGCGCGGTCTGGCCGCCGAGCGTCGGCAGCAGCGCGTCGGGGCGCTCGCGCTCGATCACCTGCGCGACCGGGCCGGGCAGCAGCGGCTCGACGTAGGTCGCGGTGGCGATCTCGGGGTCGGTCATGATCGTCGCCGGGTTGCTGTTGACGAGCACGACCTCGTAGCCCTCCTCCATGAGGACCTTGCAGGCCTGCGTGCCGGAGTAGTCGAACTCCGCCGCCTGTCCGATCACGATCGGCCCGGAGCCGATGATGAGGATCTTTCTGATGTCGGTGCGCTTGGGCATGGCGTCTCCCGGCTACGCGCCGGCGATCTCCTTGATGAACCGGTCGAACAGGTAGAGCGAGTCGTGCGGGCCGGGGCCGGCCTCGGGGTGGTACTGGACCGTCGCGCCCTGCACGTCGCGCAGCGTCAGCCCCTCGACCGTGCGGTCGTAGAGGTTGACGTGGGTCAGCTCGGCGGCGCCGAAGTCGGTCTCCCAGCGGACCGGCTCGTCGGCGTCGACCGTCTTCGCGCCGCCCGGGCCGAGCACGGCGAAGCCGTGGTTCTGGCTGGTGATCTCGACGCGGCCGGTCTCGAGGTCCTTGACCGGGTGGTTGGAGCCGCGGTGGCCGAAGGGCAGCTTGTACGTCTCCAGGCCGACGGCGCGGCAGAGCAGCTGGTGGCCGAGGCAGATGCCGTAGACCGGCTTCTTGCCGACCAGGCCGCGCAGCGTCTCGACGACGTAGCCGAGCGCCGCCGGGTCGCCGGGGCCGTTGGCCATGAAGAAGGCGTCGGCGTCGCCGGCCAGCAGCGTCTCGGAGCCGGTCGTGCAGGGGTGCAGCTCGACGGTCGCGCCGCGCAGCCGCAGGTTGCGCACGATCGACGACTTCACGCCCGTGTCGATCATCGCGATCTTGACGCCGTCGGAGCCGAGCGGCCCCTCGCCGAGCGGCTCCAGCAGGATCGGCGCTCCCGGCGTCACCTCGCGGGCGAGGTCGCGGCCGGCCATCGACGGCTCGGCGGCGATCAGCGCGCGCGCCTCGTCCTCGGCCATGCTCGCCGGGAAGACGCCGCCGCGCATCGCGCCCGCGTCGCGGATGTGGCGCACGAGCGCGCGCGTGTCGAGGTCGGTGATGCCGGGAATGCCGCAGTCGCGCAGCCAGTCGAGCCAGCCGCCCTCGGCGCCCGGGGCGTCCTCGCGGTTGGTCGCCGCGCGCATGATCGCCGCGCGCGCGTGGATGCGGTCGGACTCCATCGCCTCCTCGGAGACGCCGTAGTTGCCGACATGGGCGGTCGTGAACGTGATCAGCTGACCGGCGAACGACGGGTCGGTCATCGCCTCCTGGTAGCCGGTCATGCCGGTCGTGAAGACGACCTCCCCGACGGCGTGGCCGTCGGCGCCGCAGGCGATCCCGTCGAAGCGCTCACCGTCCTCCAGCAGGACGTAGGCGGTCGCGTCGCTGAGAGCCATGTCACATCACCAATTTCTGGATCGTCTTGAACTCGTCGCTGCCGGCGGCGCCGAGCAGCTCGAAGAGGGCGGTCTCGACCGAGGTCAGGATCGCGCCGCTCTCCTCCATCTTGCGCAGCCCGAGGGCGCGGTTGGCCTCCGTGCGCGAGGAGATCGCGTCGGTCGCGACGTGGACCTCGACGCCCTGGCCGAGCAGGTCGTGGGCTGTCTGGTTGACGCAGATGTGCGACTCGATGCCGCAGATCAGCGCCTGGTCGCGGCCTTCGAGGTCGAAGCCGTCTGCGCGCGCGGCGCTGAAGGCCGTCTTCGCCAGCCGCGGCGTCTCCTCGCCGAGCGCCGCGCGAACTTCCTCGACGGTGTCGCCGAGGCCGCGCGGGTACTGCTCGGTGACGATCACCGGCAGGCCGAGGGTCTTCGCGCCCTGGACGAGGATCGCGGTCTGGGCGACGACCTCGTCGAACGACTCGACCGCCTTCGCGAACGCGTCCTGCACGTCGACCACCACCAGCGCGGTGCGGGCGCGGTCGAGCGTGCGGGCGGGAGCGGCCGGCGTCGGCGTCCGCCCGCTCATGCGGCGACCTCCGCGGCGACCGGCGCGCGGTGCGCGATCGTGCCGGCGGCGACCGTCAGCTTGACGACGCCGTCGAAGCTGCGGCCGAAGAAGCAGGAGTTGGCCGAGCGGCTGGCGTAGCCGTGCTCGCCGACGACCCACTGCTCGCGCAGGTCGATCAGCGCGAGGTTGGCCGGCAGCCCGACCTCGATCTTCGGCGTGCAGAGGTCGAACAGCGCGGCGCCGGAGGTCAGCTTCTCGACCAGCAGCGCCAGCGGGATGATCCCCGGCTTGACCAGCTCCGTGTAGACGGAGGCGAACGAGGTCTCCAGCCCGGTGACGCCGTTGGGCGCCTGCTCGAACGGGACCTCCTTCTCGTGCGCGGCGTGCGGCGCGTGGTCGGTCGCGATGCAGTCGATCGTGCCGTCCTTGAGGCCGGCGATCAGCGCCTGGCGGTCGGACTCGGCGCGCAGCGGCGGGTTCATCTTGTAGCGCGTGTCGAGCGACAGGACCGCCTCGTGCGTGAGCGTCAGGTGGTGCGGCGAGGCCTCGCCGGTGACCTGGGCGCCTCTCCCCTTCCAGTACGCGAGCGCCTCGACCGACTCGGCCGCGGAGAGGTGCTGGAAGTGCATCCGTCCCCCCTCGAAGGCGGCGATCGCGGCGTCGCGCGCGACGATCGTCGACTCGCCGATCGACGGGTAGCCGGCGAGCCCGAGGCGGGCCGAGACCTCGCCCTCGTGCATCACGCAGCCGTTCGACAGCGACGGGTCCTCCTCGTGCAGGCCCAGAACGCCGCCGGTCAGCCGCTGGTACTGCAGCGCCTTGCGCAGCATCCCGGCCGCGACGACCGGCCGGCCGTCGTCGGTGAAGCCGAGCGCGCCGGCGTCGCGCAGCTCGGCCATCTCGGTCAGCTCGTCGCCGCCGAGGCCGCGCGTGATCGCGGCGAGGAAGCCGACGGGGACGCGCGCCTGCAGCTCCGAGGCCTCGCGCAGCGAGCGCAGGACCGAGGCGTCGTCGATCGTCGGCGAGGTGTTCGGCATCGCGACGACGGCGGTGAAGCCGCCGGCTGCGGCGGAGGCCGTGCCGGTCGCGAGGTCCTCCTTGTGCTCCTGGCCGGGCGTGCGGAAGTGGACGTGCGGGTCGACGAAGCCCGGGAAGAGGTGCATCCCCTCGGCCGCGACCGTCTCCGCGCCCTCCGGCGCCCTCAGCGAGCCGGGCGCGCCGAGCTCGGCGATCTCGCCGTCGCGCACGAGCACGTCGCCGGGGCCGTCGAGGCCGCTGCGCGGGTCGAGCACGTGGGCGCCGCGGATCAGCAGCTCGGCGGGGCGACCGCCGCGGAAGTAGAGACCTCTCACACTCATGAATACACCTCGTCCCCGCACGAGCGAGGCTCTGCCGAGTTCGTGCCAAGGGAACAAGCCCCCTGGGCGTAGTTCCCCACGGTCATGCGGCGACTGCGCTTTCGACGTTGGGGGTGTGCGGGAGCGACGCTCTGGAGCCGGAGCCGGCGAGCAGCTCGTAGAGCACCGCCATGCGCACGACGACGCCGGACTCGACCTGCCGCGCGATCAGCGCCTGCGGCGAGTCGATCGCCTCGCCGGACAGCTCGACGCCGCGGTTGACGGGGCCGGGGTGCATCAGCAGCTGGTGGGGCTGGAGCCGCTCTGAGTTGATCTGGTAGCGGGCGGCGTACTCGCGCAGCGACGGGACGTAGGCGTCGTCCATCCGCTCGTGCTGCATCCGCAGGACGTAGACGACGTCTGCCTCCGGCAGGCGGTCGAGCGTCGGCTCGACGGTGCAGCCGAGCGCCTCGATCCCGCGCGGGATCAGCGTCGGCGGGCCACTGAGCGTCACCTGCGCGCCCATCCGCGTGAAGGCGAGGATGTTCGAGCGGGCGACGCGCGAGTGCAGCACGTCGCCGACGATCCAGATCTTCACGCCGTCGAGCGAGCCGAGCTGCCGGCGCAGCGTGAAGACGTCGAGCAGCGCCTGTGTCGGGTGCTCGTGCTTGCCGTCGCCGGCGTTGACGACGGCGGCGTCGGTCCAGCCCGCGACCAGCTGCGCGGCGCCGGCGTGCGGCGAGCGGATCACGATCGCGGCCGGGTCGTAGGCGGTCAGCGTCGCGACCGTGTCCTTCAGCGACTCGCCCTTGGCGACCGCGGAGGTCGCGGCGCGGATCGAGACGAGGTCGGCCGAGAGGCGCTTGGCGGCCAGCTCGAAGGAGCTGCTCGTGCGCGTCGAGGCCTCGTAGAAGAGGTTGACGACGGTCCGGCCGCGCAGCGCGGGGACCTTCTTGATCTCGCGGCCGGAGACCTCGGCGAACGAGGCGGCGCGGTCGAGCACGCGCTCGATCCCGGCACGGTCGAGGTCGTCGATCGACAGCAGGTGCTTCACGTCGTCGTCACCTCCTGGGTGGCGGTGCTCGCTTCGGAGATCGTGACCTCGTCGACGCCGTCGAGCTCCTCGACGCGGACGTTGACGCGCTCCTCGCGCGCGGTCGGAAGGTTCTTGCCGACGTAGTCGGGGCGGATCGGCAGCTCGCGGTGGCCGCGGTCGGCGAGCACGGCGAGCTGGACGCGCGCCGGGCGGCCGTAGTCGAAGATCGCCTCGATCGCCGAGCGCACGGTGCGGCCGGTGTAGAGGACGTCGTCGACGATCACGACCGTGACGCCGTCGAGCGGGAAGTCGACGTGCGAGGCGTGGACGACCGGGGCGCTGGGGCGCGTCGCGAGGTCGTCGCGGTAGAAGGCGATGTCGATGTCGCCGAGCGGGAGCTCGCTGCCGGTCAGCTCTGCGACGAGCGTGTGGAGCCGGGCGGCGAGGACGGTGCCGCGGCGATGGATGCCGACGATCGCGAGCTGGCGATCGGGATTCTTCTCGACGATCTCATGCGCGATGCGCACAAGCGTTCGCCGCATGTCGTCGCGGTCGAGTACGACCTTCTCGTCACTCACACGTGCCTTCCTGGCCTCACGGGACCGGGTTAAAGGAACGGAAACTCGCATCACCCTAGCAACGGGGAGCGGCGGAACGACGCGCGGCCGGCCCGCGCCGCGCGGACGGCGCGCAGGCGCTCAGCGCCGGTCGAGCGTGATCGTGACGGTCGAGCCGCGCTCCAGCAGCGTCTCGGGGGCGGGATCCTGCTCGGCGACCTCCCAGTTGGAGTCGACGACCGAGCCGAAGAGGCCGTTGTCCTCCTCCTTGACCATGAAGCCGGAGCGCTCCAGCCGCTCGTGCGCGACGTCGAGCCGCTCGCCGACGACGTCGGGGACGGCCGTCTTCGTGACGACGGTCTCGTCGCCGGTCACCGGCGGCGCTCTGCTCACGACCGTGACGGTCCGCGTTCTCGGCTCCTCGGTCGGCCCGATCCCGAGTGCGACGACGAACAGCACGCCGATCAGGAAGCCCGAGGCGACGCCGAGCGCGACCGCCGTCCAGCTTGCGGGGCGTCTGACGCTCACGACGCCGGCTCCGTCGCCGCCGACGCGGGCTCGCCGGCCTGCGTCTCCCCCGACGTGCGCTCGGCGCCGCCCTCGGCCGGTGGCGCGCTGCGCGGGTCCCAGCGCACCAGCTGCGGCGCGCCGCGCTCCGGGAACGGGACCTCGATCGCGTCGAAGTCGCGCGGGACGACGACCTCGGGGAAGATCGCCGCCGCCTCCTCGCGGATCTCGCGGCCGCCGTAGCGGGTCGAGAGATGGACGAGCGCGAGCATCCGCACGTCGGCCTCCGCCGCGGCGCGCGCGGCCTGGGCGGCGGTCGAGTGCTGCGTCTCGCGGGCGCGGTCGGTCTCCTCGGCGGTGAAGGTCGCCTCGTGGACGAGCAGGTCGGCGCGGTCGGCCATCGCGATCAGCTCGTCGCACGGTCCCGTGTCGCCGGAGATGACGAGCTTGCGGCCCAGCCGCGGCTCCCCCACCACCTGCTCCGGTCTGACGCCGCCGACGGTCTCGCCGCGCTGGATGCGGCCGAAGTCGGGGCCGGGCGCGACGCCCAGTCTCTCCGCCAGCTCGGCGTCGAACCTGCCGGGCCGGTCGTCCTCGGTGATCGCGTAGCCGTAGGCGGCGCCGCGGTGGTTGACCGGGAACGGCTCGATCACGTACTCGTCGCGTTCGACCATCCCGTCCGGCGGCAGCTCGACGAGCGCGATCTCGTATCTGCAGCCGCCCCAGATGTGCTTGATCGACCCCATCAGCGCTCTCAGGCCGGGCGGGCCCCAGATCGTCAGCGGCTTGTCGCGCGCGCGCAGGTCGAAGGTCTTCAGCATCCCCGGCAGCCCGAGCCAGTGGTCGGCGTGGAAGTGGGTGATGAAGATGTCGCTGACGTCGGCCAGCCCGGCGGAGCGCAGCAGCTGGCGCTGGGTCCCCTCGCCGCAGTCGAACAGGATCCGGTCGCCGCCGCGGCGCAGCAGCACGGCCGGCAGCCCGCGGCGGGCCGTCGGGACCGAGCCGGCGGTGCCGGCGAAGAAGAGCGAGAGGTCCATCGCGAAGCTGAGGGTAGTGCCAGGCGGTTCAGGTCGTGCCGCCGGCCGGCGGCATGGCGCTCTCTCCGAGCACGACCAGCTCGAAGCGGACGGCGCCGTCGGCGACCGTCGCGACGCCCATCGTGTGGCTCGGCGCGCGCCGCCGCTCGGTCGGGCTGCCGGGGTTGAAGAGCTGGAAGCCGCTTTCCGGGTCGGTCTCGTGCAGCGGGATGTGGGAGTGGCCGAAGACGAGCGCGTGCGCGTCCGGGAAGCGTCGGCGGGCACGCGCCATCCGCCCCTGCGACGGCCCGGCGTCGTGCGTCATCGCGATCCGCACGCCGTCGGGCAGCTCGACGATCCGCTCGGCCGGCAGCAGCGCGCGGACCCTGCCGTCGTCGACGTTGCCGTGGACGGCGGCGACCTCGCCGTAGGCCTGCAGCTCCCACAGCACCTCCTCGCGGATGAGGTCGCCGGCGTGGAGGATCAGGTCGGCCGCTCGCAGCCGCTCGACGCAGTCGGCGGGCAGCGCCCGGCCGCCCTTCGGCATGTGGGTGTCGGAGACGATCGCGAGCCGCACGGCCCGGCATGATGCCGGATCGCGCGGCTGCGTCTCTCG
>JAEXXR010000023.1 GCA_023405705.1 Actinomycetes bacterium | reverse complement strand
GCCCGGCGCGCCCGCCCTCGGCCGCGCGCTGCGGCTGCTGCGGCGGCGGCGCGAGCTGACGCGGATGGCGCTCGCCGACGCCACCGGGATGCACAAGAACTACATCGGCAGCCTCGAGGACGGCGCGATCGCCAGCCCGGGCCTGCTGACGATCGCCCGCCTCGTCCAGGGCCTGCATGGGCCGGCGCGCCACGACCTCGACACGCTCGCGACGAGCGTCGGCGTGCTCGCGTGCGTCTTCGCCGGCGAGCCGGTGCAGGTCAGGGCAGCGGCGTAGCGGCGCCGGTGCCGGGCGGCGCGTACCTGCTCGCCGCGTCCGGGGCGTCGACGCGCAGCGTCGCGTGGACGGTCGTCCCGCCGCCGGGCGCGCTCGTCACGTCGAGCGAGCCGCCGGCGAGCACGACCCGCTCCTGCATCCCCAGCAGGCCGAAGCCCGCGCGCGGCGCCGCGGGGTCGAAGCCGCGGCCGTCGTCGCGGACCGTCAACTCGACGCGGCCGTCGTGGGCGCGCACCGTCACCTCGACGCGCTCGGCGCGCGCGTGCTTGACGACGTTCGTCAGCGCCTCCTGCACGAGCCGGTAGAGCGCCGTCTCCAGCTCCGGCTGCAGGCGGCCGGCCGCGCCGGTCGCGTCCTCCAGCGCGACGTCGGTGCTGACGAGCACCCCTTCGACCACCGCGACGCGGTCGGCGAGGCTCTCCAGCGCCGGCTGCAGGCCGAGCTCGTCGAGCGCCGCCGGGCGCAGCTCGGTGATCAGCGTCCGCAGCTTCTCGATCTCGGTCCCGATCTCGCCGACCGCGGCGCGCACCGCCGTCTCGACCTGCGCCGGGTCGCTGCGGCGCAGCGCCGAGGAGAGCAGCACCTGCAGGCCGCCGAGGCCTTGGAGCGTCTCGTCGTGCAGCTCGCGCGCCCAGCGGCGGCGCTCCTGCTCGGCGGATGCGAGCGTGTCGCGCAGGCGCTGCTGCTCGAAGCGGCCGGCGTTGTCGATCGCGACGGCCGCCCAGTCGGCGAGGATGACCGCGGCCTCCTCGTCGGCCGGCTCGAAGTCGCCGCCCTGCTTGTCGGTCAGGTAGAGGTTGCCCCACGCTCTGCCGCGCACGACGATCGGCACGCCGAGGAAGGTCTGCATCGGCGGATGGTGCGGCGGGAAGCCGTACGAGCGCGGATGCTCGCTGAGGTCGTGCAGGCGCAGCGGTCTCGGATCTCTGATCAGCAGGCCGAGGATGCCGTGGCCGCGCGGCAGGTCACCGATTCTCGCGCGCGTCGCGTCGTCGATCCCGCGCGCGAGGAAGCGCTCCAGTTCCTCGCGCACCTCGTCGAGCACGCCGATCGCGGCGTAGCGGGCGCCGGTCACCTCGCGGGCGACGTCGGCGATCTGCGTCAGCAGCGCTTCGAGGTCGAGCTGCTGGACGAGCGCGCGGCCGACGGCGATCAGCCGCCGGAGTCGGTCCTCGTCAAGGCCTTGGGACGCCATCGGCTGCTGATTGAAGCAGCCTGTGCGCCGCCGCGCGCACGCGCCTCCCAGCGCTCGGTCAGCGCCCGTCCGCGCGCGATCGCGGGCTGCTCCAGCCAGCGCCAGCTGGCGGCGGCGACGGGGACCGTGAGCAGCAGCGCGACGACGAGGCCGCCGACCGTGTCGAGCGGCAGCAGGCCGAGGTGGCGGGCGTACAGCAGCAGCGGGACGTGCCACAGGTAGACGCCGTAGGAGATCGTCCCGAAGGCGACGAGCGGCCGGGCGCGCAGCAGCTTCGTGCCGCTGCCATCTCCCCCGGCCGCCGCCGCGACGATCAGCGCGAAGCCGGCGGCACCGGGCAGGTCGCGCCAGATCCGGAAGGCGTGGGAGGTCGACTCGGTGGCCGCGCCGTTGGCCTGCCAGACCGCGTCGCCGACCACCAGCGCGCAGCCGGCCAGCAGCAGCGGCCAGACGACCTTCGGACCGAAGCGGGGCCGGCCGTCGAGCGCGACCGCGGCGAGCATGCCGAGCGCGAAGTACGGCAGCATCGCCGGCAGCACCTTGCCGGCGACGATCGATCTCATGCCGGCGATCTCGTGGTTCCAGAGGACGCCGACGGCGAGCAGCGCGAGCGGGACGAGCGCCTGCGCGACGCGGTTGCGCGGCAGCCGCAGCGCGGCCAGCAGCGCCACGACCGGCAGCAGCAGGTAGAAGCTGACCTCGACCGCGAGCGTCCACATCGGCGGGTCGAGCTTCATCACCGAGCCGGGGTTGAAGTTCTGCCCGAAGACGAGGAAGAGCGGCAGCAGCTCCGCGTCGGGCAGCCGCACGCCGGGGGTGCCGGCCGCGCCCCACAGCAGCACGATCGAGCCGATCAGCGCGAGGTAGTAGCCGGGGAGGACGCGGGCGCCGCGGTGGACGAGGTAGGTGGGCGTCGACGGGCGGTCGCGGCGGCCGGTCGCGGCGGCGACCCACGGGCGCCACAGCAGGAAGCCGCTGAGCACGAAGAACAGCACGAGGCCGAGCCGGCCCTCGTGGAGCGCGTAGTCGACGACGCTCTCGCGCGCGCCGGCCGTCACCTGGGTGCGCGTGTACAGCCAGGCGTGGAAGACCAGCACGGTGAGCGCGGCGATGCCGCGCAGACCGTCGATCGCATCGCTGCGCTTGGGGGCTGTGGGGTTCTTCGGGTTCATGGCTCCGTCGCGTCGCACCCCACGGCAGCGCCTCCTCAAGCGACAGGGGCGGGTCGCGCCTGGAACCGAGCGCGGAAGGCTAGCGAGACGCACATAAGCGGAGCATGAGTTCCCGTCGCGCCGCTCGATCGGCGCGGCAGGCGCGCGGTTGCGCCATCACCGCGGGATCCCCCGATTGGCCAGCGATCCAAGGGTGATGACTAAGGCTCAGGTTGAGCCTTAGCTGAGGCGCTCCGACAGAGGCGATCCAGGCCGATCGGTGCGACCGGTGCGGCGATGGAACGGGACGAGAGCGCCGGGCGACCGCACGGCTGCGGTTTCAGGCCGATCGGGCCACGGGCGACGGCGCGAGCGGCTGCGGATCGCCGCCGAGGCCGGCGAGCCGGCCACCGCGCAGCTCGGCGACGCGGTCGGCGCGCGCGACGAGCGCGGGATCGTGCGTGACGATCAGCACGCCGCGGTCGCCCGCGGCGGCGTCGAGGTCGCGCATGACGGCACGCGCCGTCTGCGGGTCGAGGTGGGCGGTCGGCTCGTCGAGCACGAGGAAGCGGGCGTGAGAGAGCGCGGCACGGGCGAGGATCAGCCGCTGGCGCTCGCCGCCGGACAGCTGCGCCCCGTCCTCTCCCACGATCGTGTCGAGGCCGGCCGGCTGCGCGGCGAGCCAGCGGCCGAGGCCGGCCGTAGCCAGCGCCTGCACCACCTCGTCGTCACTCGCTCCGGGCCGCGCGAGGACGACGTTCGCGCGCACCGTGGTCGTGAAGATGCGCGCGTCCTGCGCGATGCAGAGCACCTGCGCGCGGACGTCCGCCTGCGCCGCGTCGCGCAGATCGACGCCGCCGAGCGTGACGCGGCCGCCGTCGGGGTCGATCAGGCGAGCGGCGAGCCGCGCCAGCGTCGTCTTGCCGGCGCCGCTCGGCCCGACCAGCACCATGCGCTCGCCAGGCGCGACGGTCAGCGAGACGCCGTCGAGGATGCATGGCGAGTCGGGCCCGCAGCCGCCGGTGCAGTTGGCGCAGTCGTGTTCCGTGGTGGACGGTTCTGTTGCAGGCGGGATGGCGGTGTCCGCGGCGGACAGATCCGTTCCGAGC
>JAEXXR010000630.1 GCA_023405705.1 Actinomycetes bacterium | reverse complement strand
GCCAACTGCCGCGCCTGCCGGTGGCCGTGCGTAAGCTCGCGCCGATGAGACGCCCCTGGTTCACCAGCGAGCCGGTCGACGAGCGCTTCTTCGACGAGGCTCCGCAGATCCTGCGCGCGACGTTCGCCGTGCCGCGACCGGCTGCCGACGTGTGGGCCGAGCTGGTCTCCGACGACCCGCTGGCGTGGTGCTCGATCCTCGACGGCGTGAGATGGACCTCGCCGCGGCCGTTCGGCGTCGGCACGACGCGGTCGGTCACCTCGATGAAGGGCCTGAACGTGATCGACGAGCGCTTCTTCCGCTGGGAGGAGGGGAGACGCAAGTCGTTCTACGCCGTCCGCTCGACGATGCCGGCATTCCGCCGCTTCGCCGAGGACTACCTCGTCGAGCCCGACGGCGACGGGCGCTCGCGCATGACCTGGACGATCGCCTTCGAGGCGCTGCCGCTCGCGCGGCCGACGACGCCGGTCAACCGCCGCATCCTCAGCTCGCTCTTCCGCGACTCGCGCAAGCACTACGAGGGCCGCTGAGCGCCCGCGGGGCCGGCGCGGCGACTGGCGCGTGGATCGAGCCCGTGGCCGCGGCTCGCGCCTGGCGGTCCGGCGCGCCGCCTACTCGCGGCCGTCCGCGCCGTCGGCGTCGGCGGCGGCCCGCTCGGCCTCCTTGCGCGCCTCGTTCTCCCTCACGGCGGTGAGCGCGGCCTCGTGGCCGACGAACGGGACGAGCGCGCAGTAGACGAGCTCGGGCAGCATCTCCAGCAGCTCCTCGGCGGAGTCGCGCAGCAGGCGGGTGTAGATGATCTCGTAGATCCCGCCGACGACTATGTCGGCCGCCAGCTCGGGCACGGCGACGCCTCTCGGCGCCTCCTCGCGGCCCGGCTGGAGGAAGTCGACGAAGACCCGCATCGCGGCATCCCGGCGACCGCGCGCCTCGGCGCCCGCGGCGACGACCTCGACGATGCACATGCGCGCGAAGGCCGGCTCGTCGACGAGGTACTGGATGAACGCCTCCAGGCCCTCGTGGACGCGCCGGGTCCACTCGCCGCCGCCGCTCTCGTACGCCTTGCCGACGCCGGCGAGCATCTGCTCGACGACCGTGTCGTAGGCGGCGAGGAAGCACTCCTCCTTGTCGGTGAAGTGCTCGTAGAACGTACGGCGGGAGAGGCGGGCGCGGGCGATGATGTCGGCGACCGTCGTCGTCGCGTAGCCCTGCTCGGCGACGGCCTCCGCGACCGCCAGCAGCATCCGCTCGCGCTGGTTGTGGACGATGAAGCGCCGCGGCAGGCCGTGACGACCGCGCGGGAGGCGCTGGGGGGAACGGTCGGATGCTGCGGGCACCTGGCGACCATAGACACGCTCAGAAAACATCTATGTCCTCACTGATCGACCGTTGTCGGGTGCGACGTGCAGCGCTTCGGGGCGCCCGCCTCGACGGCGACCGACCGCCAGCCTCGCGGCGGTGGCGCGGGCGACGCCCACGTACGGGACCAGCCACACGTACATGATGTCCGGGAGCAGCTGTGGGAGCCGCGCGGTCTCGCGCTCGAGGATGCGCGCGTAGATGACCTCGTAGATGCCGCCGACGACGACCTCGGTCATCAGCGCGGGAACGCCGGCGCCGTCCGGCTCGCTCCGGCCGCTGTCGAGGAAGTGCGCGAAGCGGCGCATCGCCTCGTCGCGCCGCTCCAGCGCCCGCGGCCCTGCGGCGAGCACCTCGACGAAGCACAGCCACGCCAGTTCCGGCTCCTGCGCCGCGTAGCCGAGGAAGGCGGCGAAGCCGGCCTCCAGCGCCTCCTGCGGCGGCTGCTCGCCGGCGGTCGCCGCACGCACGCGCGCGAGCACCTGCTCGACGGCCGCGTCGTAGGCGGCGAGGAAGCAGTCCTCCTTGTTGGCGAAGTGCTCGTAGAAGCTGTTGCGCGAGACGCCGGCCGCCGAGACGATCTTGCTGACCGACGCGGCCCGGTAGCCCTCCTCCGTCACGACGCGCGCGATCGCGGCGATCAGCCGCTCCCGCCGCGTGCGCATGGGGAAGACGGCGGCGTGCGCCCCGGACGGAATCTGCTGCATCTGCTGCTGCCCCACGCGCCGACACTAGCCGGTGCGAGGCCCGTTGACAACAGAAGACGGACACGTTTATAGTTTTTGTGCGCGAGGACGGCACGGGGCCGCGCATTCCGGCAGTTTGCTGGGCTTTCGCGACGTCGGAGACGGCGTCGGCGGAGCCCCCGGGACCCGGCCTCACCCGCTCTCACGCGGCAGGACGACACGGTGGGTCCGCGTGGCCGGAGCCGTGCGGGCGGCCCCGCTCGACGTCTCGTTCGAGCCTTGTCCGCCCGCAGGGTTCCCTCCCCCGGGAACACCCGGCGCAGGGCTACGTGCCAGCGCTGCGCCCGACGCGGCCGGGGCGTGCGGATGGGATCCGCCCCGGCCGCGTCATGCTTTCTCAGCGTCTCCGTCGCGTCGCTCAGACGCGCGCGACCGCGCGCACCTCGCCGGCGGATCCCTCGATCCGCTCCGGCAGGTCGACGCGACGCAGCATCCCGATCAGGCGACCCTCGTCGGTCACCGGCGCGCTGGCGATGTCGCTCTCGTCCATCCGGGCGCGCACGTCGGCGATCGGCGCGTCAGCGTCGACGACCGAGACCGTGTGGGCCAGCAGGCCGATGCGAATCGAGTCCGGGTCGCGGCGCTCCGCGACCACGCGCACCACGTCGCGCTCGGACAGGATGCCGACGACGCTGCGGTCATCTCCGCAGATCGGGAGCGCATCGACCCCGAACGCGGCAAGCTTGCGAGCGCCGTCGAGCACCGTCTCGTACTCGCTGACGCACTCACCGATACCGGTGACGAACTCCCGTGCCGTCTTGCACATACTGCTCCTCCTGTATTGCGCCCCCCATTGCACTTGCACGAACAGTCGACGGTGCCTGCTCCGACACGACCTTGTACGAAGTTCCCCAACTTCGTCTGCCGGCACACCGCCACAAGGCGAGATGGTTGGTTGACGCGACCTCCTCAGGAGCGCTGCGGATGGGATGACACCGTCAGCTTCCCAGTCAAGACGTCCGCGTTCAAGTGGCAACCGTCGCGAACTGTTCACGACTGATCGTGCCGGCGCGCCAACTCGGCGGCGCGCCCAGGCGCGCCGGCGTCACTCCGGCTGCTTGGAGATGACCTGCAGCTCGGAGATCTCGGCCTGTCTCGCGCCGGCCGGCAGGCCGGTGACCCAGATCAGCACGTAGCGCTCGCTGGTGCCGCCCGGCAGCGTGATCGTCGTCTTGCCCGGCGTCTTCTCCTTCGTCGCCAGGTGCGACCAGCCGGTCGCCGTGATCGACTGCGGCGGGCCGTTGCGGGCGCCGTAGACCTCGAACGTCATGCCCGGCGTCGGCGTCGTCAGCACCAGTCTCGAGATTCTCTTCGGCGTCGCGAGGTCGACGTAGACGCCGAGCTGCGGGTTGGTCGCCTGGTCGTCGAACTCGGGCGTCTTCCACGTGGTCGAAGGCGAGCCGTCGGTGATCAGCGTCGCGTCGCCGAGGTCGACGTCGTCCTCGGCGTACGGGGCGTAGGGGATCGCGGCCGCCGACAGCGCGACGTTGGCGTCGACCAGTCTCGGTCTCGCCGCTCTTCTCTCGCTTCTGCCGCTGCTCGGATCGTCCTCGACGCTGCCGTCGTCGTCGCCCGTGTCGACGTCGCCGGCGTCGTCCGGCGGCGGGTCGGGGTTGGGC
>JAEXXR010000623.1 GCA_023405705.1 Actinomycetes bacterium | reverse complement strand
TGCTGCTGACGACCCAGTACCTGGAGGAGGCCGACCGGCTCGCGCAGCGGATCGCCGTCGTCGACCACGGCCGCATCGTCGCCGAGGGGACCGCGAGCGAGCTGAAGGCGACGATCGGCACCGAGCTGCTGTCGGTGCGGATCGCCGAGCCGGCGCGGATCGCCGACGCGGCCGCCGCGCTCGCCGAGCTGGCGACCGGCGAGGAGCCGCTGGTCGACGCGACCGCCGGCGAGATCCGCTTCGCCGTCGCCGACCCGGCGCTGTCGGCCGAGGCCGTCCGCCGGCTCGACGCGCGCGGTCTCGCGATCGCCGCCGTCGAGCTGCAGCAGCCGAGCCTCGACGACGTCTTCCTGACGCTGACCGGCCGCCGCGCCGAGGACCAGACCGACGACGACGGCGCACACGCCCGAGAGCAGGAGGCCGTCGCATGAGCGCGCTCGCAGAGCAGACGACCCGGCAGGCGCCGGAGCGCGCCCGCATCTCCTTCGCCGAGACGCTCGCCGACTCGCGCGTGATGGCCGGACGGCAGCTGCGCAAGACGATGCGCAAGCCGGTCTACATCGTCTTCGCGTTCGTGCAGCCGGTGATGTTCGTGCTGCTGTTCCGCTACGTCTTCGGCGGCGCGATCGACACCGGCTCCACCGACTACGTCAACTTCCTGCTGCCGGGGATCATCGTCCAGACGGCGATCTTCGGCGGGCTCGTGACCGGCATCGGGCTGGGGCAGGACGTCGTCGCCGGCGTCGTCGACCGCTTCCGCTCGCTGCCGATCGCGCGCAGCGCCGTGCTGTTCGGCCGCACCGCCGCCGACGTCGTCATGAACGTGATGACGTTGATCGTGATGCTGCTGGTCGGCTTCGCGGTCGGCTTCCGCCCGGGCGAGCCGGTCTGGTCGATCGCGCTGGCGCTGCTGCTCGTGCTCGGCTTCGCGTACACCTTCTCCTGGATCAGCGCCTTCATCGGCCTCGCCGTGAAGGATCCGGAGACGGCGCAGTCGGCCGGCATGCTGTGGGTCTTCCCGCTCACCTTCGCCTCCTCGGCGTTCGTCCCGACCGACTCGATGCCCGGCGTCGTGCAGGCGTTCGCGGAGGTCAACCCGGTCTCGCTCGCGGTCGACGCGGCGCGCGCGCTGATGATCGGCGAGGGCGACGCGCTCGGCCCGGCGCTCGGGACGCTGGCGTGGATCGCAGGCCTGCTGGCGATCTTCATCCCGCTCGCGGTGCGCGCCTTCCGCAAGGCGTAGAGTCGAGCGTCTGCGCGCCAAGACGGGCGAGTCGCGCAAGACCTGTCGAAAAGGCCGCCTCTCGCTCGTCGTCGTGTTTGAAAGCAGGCTCCGGTGACAAGGCCGGAGCCGGAGACCCCCACAGAGGAGCGACGAGATGAAGGTCATCGTGATGATCGAGGGTGCCGGCGCCGACGAGAGCAAGATCGCCCCGACCGAGGAGATGTTCAAGGCGATGGGCGCCTACAACGAGCAGCTCGTCGCGGCCGGGATCATGACCGGCGGCGAGGGCCTGCTGCCGAGCGAGCGCGGTGCGCGCGTCGTCTTCGACGGCGCCGACGTCACCGTCGTCGACGGTCCCTTCACGGAGGCGAAGGAGCTGATCGCCGGCTTCTGGATCTGGGAGGTCGACTCGCTCGAGCAGGCCGTCGAGTGGGCGAAGAGATGCCCGAACGACCCCGCCATGGGCGTCCGCTCCGTCCTCGAGATCCGCCCGATCGCGACGATGGAGGACTTCGGCGACGAGTACACGCCCGAGGTCGCCGAGCAGGAGGCGCGGCTGGCCGCGGAGATCAGAGCGCAGCACGGCTGACGTGCGGGGCGCGGGGCGCGCGGCTCGGCGGGTGTCTCCGCAGGGCCGCGCCGGCCGCTCCGCCTCCTTGCCATTTCGACAAGGACCCTTGCCGATTCGTGTTCGCGAGGGCACGCTTGGCGACATGGACTTCGACTGGGACTGCATCGTCGTCGGCGCCGGCCCCGCGGGGCTGAGCGCCGCCCTCACGCTCGGGCGCGCCCGCCGGCGCGTGCTCGTGCTCGACTCCGGCGCACCGCGCAACCACGCGGCGCGTCACATGCACGGCGTGCTCGGCCACGACGGGCTCGACCCCGCCGAGCTGCGCGCGAAGGGCCGCCGCGAGCTGGAGCGATACGGCATCGAGGTGCGCAGCGCCGACCTCGCCGCCGCACAGGCGCGCACGGTCGACGGCGGCGTCGAACTCGCCGGCGAGCGGGCGCGGGCCGCGATCCTCGCCACCGGCCTGCTCGACGACACGCCCGCGATCGACGGCTTCGACGCGATCTACGGCGTCAGCGCCCACACCTGCCCCTACTGCGACGGCTGGGAGCACCGCGACACGCGCATCGCCGTGCTCGCGCCGGTCTTCGGCGGCGCTCACATGGGCAGGCTGCTGCGGCAGTGGTCGGCCGACGTGGTCGTGCTGACCGGCGGCGGCCCCGGCGTCGACGCCGACGAGGCGGCCGCGCTGGCGGCGGTCGGCGTGCCGGTCGTGCGCGAGCGGGTGACGCGCTTCGTCCACGACGACGGCCGCCTGTCGGCGATCGAGCTGAAGGGGCGCGAGCCGCTCGCGCGCGACGCGCTCTTCTTCCACGTCGCGATGCGGCCGCGCACCGATCTCGCCGTCGCGCTCGGCTGCGAGCTGGGCGAGGGCGGCTTCGTCGTCTCCGCGCCGGTCGACCGCCAGACGACCGTCGACCGCGTCTACGCGATCGGCAACCTCGCCGACCCGATGCACAACGTCCCGATGGCGATCGCCGACGGCTCGCGCGTCGGCGCGATGCTCAACATGCGCCTCGTCGAGGAGGGGCTGCTGCAGCCGCCGCGCGCCCGCGCCCGAACCCCGCGCGGCGCGGGCGGCTGCGTCGCGGTCCCTACGGCGTGATCGTCCAGTTCGGCGCGAGCGCGAGCGAGCCTGCCGCCGATCTGACGTTGCCGAGCGAGCTGGCGCAGAAGGCCGCGGTTAGCGGGCCGGCCGTCGGCGTGAACAGCTGAGAGGCGTCGACGGCGGCCGTCGCGCCGGTCGTCGTGAGCCGCAGCGTGCCGCTCCATAGGCAGTTCATGCCGGCTATCGTCGCTAGCACGCCGATCGGTATCGAGTAGGGCAGCGCGCCGGTGCCGTCGAGCGCCTCGATCGTGATCGGCACGCCGGTCTCCGGGACTAGCAGGACGCAGCCGCTGCCGGTCGCTCTGTCGACCGTCCCGATCGTCGCACCGGCGCCGTACGTGCCGGCGGTGGTCGTCGTGTTGAGCGTGACCCCGCATCTGAACGCGATTCTCGGTCCCGCGAAGGTGATCGTGCCGGTCTGCGTGCCCGCGCCGCCCGGGCCTATCGTTATCGCCGCGGCCGAGACGGCGCCGAGCGCGAGCGCGGCAGTGGTGAGCGCGAGCGCCAGCAGCGCCCGTAGTCGGTGGAGCATGATCCGGTCCCTCCTGTTGAACTGGAAAGAGGGCTAATGTAGTGGCGAGGCGGGCGCCGGGCAAGCGTGCGCCGGCGCCAAGCGCGTCGGCGCACGCAGCGCAGCGAGTCGGCGCGCGTCGTGCGGCTGCCCCGGCGCGC
>JAEXXR010000611.1 GCA_023405705.1 Actinomycetes bacterium | reverse complement strand
CCCATGGCCACCACCTTCGTCCACACCTGCGTGCGCGTCCGCGACGTCGACGCCTCGCTGCGCTTCTACGGGCTGCTCGGCTACGAGCTGCGCGGGCGGCTGAACTTCGACAGCGCCTACAACGTCTACCTCGGCCTCCCAGGCGGCCCCGACACGCTCGAGCTGACCGTCAACGTCGGCCGCGAGGAGCCGTACGACCTCGGCGAGGGCTACAACCACATCGCGCTCACCGTCGACGGCCTCGACGACCTGCTCGCGCAGCTGGCGGCCGAGGGGATCGAGCCCGAGAGAGCGCCGTACGCGCCCGGCGGCCGCGAGGAGATCGGCCGCATCTGCTTCGTCAGAGATCCGGACGGCTACCGCATCGAGCTGATCGACGGCGACTTCCCCACCCCGCAGGACCCGCCGCACCCGTCGACCACGGGCTGAGCCGGCCAGCCGCGCCGCGGGCCCGGCGGCCCGCGGATCAGCCAGCTCGCCGACGCAGGAATCGCCTGCTGAGCGGGGAACTTGCGGGGCGCTGGACGGATGTTCGAACGGCCGCGACCAACGTCTGAAGCGGTCGAGCCGGATTGGTGATGATCGGCCGTGGGCGCCGGCATAGCGTCCCGGTCGTCGTCGATGCCCGTCGCCCGGATGGCGGGGGCTCGAGCGGCCATCACATGCGGAGAACGTCCAAAGCTGCCAAGCGCGCCAAGCGCAAGCCATTCTGCAGACCCGTCGCGAGAGCGAAGAAGGGGTCCAAGCGCGTCAAGCCGCGCAAGGGCAGAGCCGTCTGCAGAGCGCCGGTCAAGCCCAAGCCCAAGCCGAAGCCGAAGCCGAGAAAGACGCCGGTCAGAAGACCGGTCGTGAGAGGGCCGTCGCCGCTGCCGACGCTGCCGCCGGGCACGCCGGTCCCGGGCCTGCCGGACCCGGTCGTCACGCCGCCGCCGGTCGAGCAGCCCCCGCCCGGCCCCGGCCCCGGCCCTGGTCCGGGTCCGGGCCCCGGCCCGCAGCCCGAGCCCGAGACGCCGCCCGCCGGCGTCCTGCGCTACGACGGCCCGTTCGGAATCGAGCAGGCGACCCGCCTCCTGTGGCGCGCCGGCTTCGGCCCCAGACGCGGCGAGGCCGCCCAGTACGCCGCGCTCGGCCTCGACGGCGCCGTCGCCGCGCTCACGCGCGTCACGGGCGCGCCGCAGCTGATCGGCCCGTCGCCGTACACGGAGAACGAGGACCACCTCGAGCCCGGGATCAAGTTCGAGCACGACCACCTCGGCTGGCTCGACCGCATGGTCCGCTCGACGCAGCCGTTCGTCGAGCGGATGGCGCTGATCTGGCACGACTGGTTCGGCGTCAGCGACGACAACGTCGGCCAGTACACGCTGCTGGCCAGACACATCGACATGTTCCGCGAGCACGGTCGCGGCTCGTTCCGCGACCTCGCGCAGCGGGTGCTGGAGGACGGCGCGATGCTCGTCCGCCTCGACGGCGTCAGCAACCAGGGCCACCGCCCGAACGAGAACTTCGCCCGCGAGCTGATGGAGCTGTTCACGCTCGGGCCCGACCGCGGCGCCTACACCGAGCGCGACATCCGCGAGGCGGCGCGCGGCCTGACCGGCTGGGAGGGCGACTACCAGCAGCCCAACGGCTGGGCGAGATTCTGGTTCGGCGAGCGCTACCACGACGCCACGAACAAGGAGATCTTCGGCAGAACCGCGGCCTACGAGCCCGACGACGTCGTCGACGCCTGCGTCACGCACGACCTCCACCCGTCGTACTTCGTCAAGAAGATGTGGGAGGCGTTCGTCGCCGTGCCGCCGGCGCCCGACCAGCGGATCGCGCTGGAGCGGCTGTACGTCGAGCGCGGCTACGCGGTGCTGCCGGTGATCGAGGCGATCCTCAAGCACCCGGCCGTCTACGAGGGCCCGCCGCTCGTCAAGCCGCCGACGGTCTATGCCGCCGGCCTGATGCGCGCGCTGAACGTCAACATCGAGTCGATCGGCTGGACCGGCTACACGGCCGACGCCGGCCAGCGGCTCCACTACCCGCCGACGATCGCCGGCTGGCGCGAGGACCGCTGGCTCGACACCTCGACGCTGCGCGCGCGCTGGGAGCTCGCCTACCTGGCGCTGCGCAACCGCAGCCTGGCGGCGGACTCGGCGTACCCCGCGAGCGAGACCCCCGAGCAGGCCGTCGCGATGGCCTCCCGCTTCTGGGACGACCCGCCGCTGCAGCCCGACACGGTCGCGACGCTCGTCGAGATCGCCCGCTCGATGGCCGCGCTGCCGAACGACGGCACCTCCGCCTCCGGGCGCAACGCGCTGCGCCAGCAGGTGCTGCGCCACCTTCTGATCACCTCTCCCGACGGGCAGGTCTGCTGATGCGCGGCTGCGACGAGTGCACGAAGGCGACGCAGCTGCGCGACGCCGCGGCCGGTGGCGGCCTGCCGGCGATCGAGCCGGGGATGCCGCGCCCGGCCGGCACCGGCATGACGCGCCGCTCGCTGATGCTGGGCAGCGCCGGCCTCGCTTTGACCGTCTTCGGCGGCCGGATGCTCGCGCCGGAGGCGTTCGCCGAGGGCGTCGCCGCCGCGGCCTCCGCCACACCGGACGCGCGCGTGATCGTCTCGGTCTTCCTCTCCGGCGGCGTCGACGGACTCTCACTGCTGCCGCCGGCGAACGACCCGCACTACAGAAGATCGCTGCGGCCGTCGCTGTACGTCGACCCGAGAAACCCGGCTGAGACGCTCGCGATGACGGGCACGGACGAGCTGCGCTGGCACGTCAAGGCGGCCGCCTTCAAGGACCTCCACGACCGCGGCCGGCTGACCGTCTTCCCGGCGATCGGCTACGAGCACGCGAACGGCTCGCACTTCACGTCGCGTCACTTCTACGAGGTCGGCGCGACCGACCCGGACGCGCCGACCGGCTGGCTCGGCCGCTGGCTCGACGTCGTCGGCGAGGACCACAACCCGGTGCAGGGCTTCACCGTCGGGCCGACGCTGTCGCCGTCGCTGGCGACCGGTCGCGTCGCCGTCGCCGCGGCCGAGGCGCCCGATCGGTACGACTTCAGAACCGTCGGGATCTACGGCGGGCCCTACCAGGAGGCGCTCATCGCCGGGCACGCCGCGCTCGGCAGGCTGACCTCCGACGACCCGGTGCTCGGCCCCGCGCGTGCGATGCACCGCGACGCCGCCGACCTGCGCAGAACGCTCGCAGCGCCGCTGGCCGGCGGCTCGGTCGCGTACCCGCTCGGCAGACTCGGCGACCGGCTCGGCACGGCTGCCAGCCTGCTCGGAGCCGGCCTGCCGATCCGCTGCATGACGGTCGACGCGACCGCCGACTTCGACACGCACGCTGGTCAGAGAGACACGTTCGAGAGACAGATCGCCGAGTGCGGCGCGGCGCTGCTCGCCTTCCAGGCCGACCTCGAGCACCGCGGCCTCGCCGACCGCGTGCTGACGGTGATCTGGAGCGAGTTCGGCCGCCGCCCGGACGAGAACGGCTCGGCCGGCAGCGACCACGGCGCGGCCGGCGTCGCGATGGTGATGGGGACGAGAGTCCGCGGCGGCCTCGTCGGCGAGTTCACCGGCCTCGCGACGCTCGACCCGGAGGGCAACATCCGCCACTCGACCGACTTCCGCGGCCTCTACGCGAGCGTGCTGGAGCAGTGGGTTCAGGCCGACGCGACGCAGCTGATCCCCGGTGCGGCGACGCTTCCTCGTTACACGCTCTTGAACTGAGCGGCCTATGGTGCGTGGATGACCTCCTCCGACGCACCCGTCAAGGGCTTCCAGCTGAAGGACATCTCGCCGCGTGCGTGGCAGCATCCGGCGGACCGGGCCGCGACGGCGGCGCTGAGCTCGATCCCGTACCTCGACACGGTCGTGCGGACGCTGATCCAGCTCGGCTACGAGCGGGCGCTGCGGCAGGTCTCGCTGGGCGCCTCGGTGCGGCTCGGCGAGCAGCAGCTGCCGGAGGTCTGGAGCGACCACGTCTTCGCGTACTCGACGCTCGACATCCCCGAGGTGCCGTCGCTCTACGTGCGCCAGACGCCGATGCCGAACGCCTTCGCGATCGGCGCCAAGAAGCCGATCGTCGTCGTCCAGTCGGAGCTGCTGCAGCTGCTCGACGCGCCGCAGCGGCGCGCGGTCTTCGCGCACGAGGCGGCGCACATCCTCGCCGACCACCAGCTCTACCGCACGGCGCTGCTGATCCTGCTCGACCTCAGCAACTCGGCGATCCCGCTGCCGCTGATGCCGGTCCGCGTCGCGCTGCTGGAGTGGTACCGCGCGACGGAGCTGAGCTGCGACCGCGCCGCCGCGCTCGTCACGCGCGACCCGCTCGCCGTCTGCCGCACGCTGCTGTCGATGGCGGCCGGGACGATGGTCGACCAGCTCGACCTCGACGCCTTCCTGCAGCAGAGCATGGAGTACGCCGAGTCGGGCAACGGGCTGGAGAGGCTGACGCGGCTGATGCTCGACCTCAACCAGACGCATCCGCTGCCGGTCCGCCGCACGCGCGAGCTGATGGCGTGGGTCCGCTCCGGCGAGTTCGACCGGATCGTCGGCGGCGAGTACGTCAGACGCGACGACCCGGTCAGCGTCAGAGCCGAGACCGGCGACGCCGTCTCCTTCTACAGCGACCGCTTCAAGGACGCCTTCCGCGACGCCGGCGAGACGATCGGCCAGGGCGGCCAGAGAATCGCCGAGTGGCTGCGCAAGGCGCGCGAGGACATCGGCAACGCCCCGGACGGGGACGACGACGCCGGCGGGCGCTGAGCAATCGCGTCGCCCGGGCAGCGGCCGCCGCCGACGACCTTCCCGTCGCGGCGGCAGAGCGCGAGGTCGAAGCGGCCGCGGCCGGCCGGGGAGCTGAACGCGAGCAGCCGCACCGAGCCGGAGAGCACGACGACGCCGAGCAGCGCCGGGG
>JAEXXR010000580.1 GCA_023405705.1 Actinomycetes bacterium | reverse complement strand
GTTCCCGGGCGGGCCGGCGGCGGCGCCCGACGTCGCGCCCGCCGCGCCCTCCCTGCGCGCCTGCGGCGCCTCGGCGTTGACGACGTTCTCGCTCATGCGTCCTTCCCCAGTCGGTTCTCGGGTGATGCGGCGGCGGGGCCCTCCGCCGACCTGACGATCGCCTGCAGCAGGCGGTTCTCGGTGATCTCGGAGCCGCTCAGCTCCTCCGCGACGCGGCCGCCGACGAGCGCGAGCACGCGGTCGCAGACGCCGACGAAGTCCTCCAGGTCCGACGAGCAGACGACGAAGGCGGCGCCGCCGGCGGCCTGCTCGCGCACGAGCCCGTAGATGCCGTGGCGGGCGCCGATGTCGACGCCGCTGGTCGGGTCGTCCATCACGAAGACGTCGGGCCCGGTGTTGAGCCACTTCGCGAGGATCACCTTCTGCTTGTTGCCGCCGGAGAGCAGCGAGTAGAGGCGGTCGGGGTCGTCGGGGCGGATGTCGAGGCTGCGCATCCAGCCCTCGACCGCCGACCGCTCGCGCCCGCCGCGCACCCGGCCGCCGCGGACGTACTCGCCCAGCTGCGCCAGCGAGACGTTCTCGCGGATCGAGAACTGCCCGATCGCGGCGTCGGGATGGCGGTTGGCGAGCACGAGCGCGAGGCCGAGCTGCTTCGCCCGCTTCGGCGTCATCCCGCTCCAGGTCCGGCCGTCGCGGTCGACCAGCTCGATCGCGCCGGGCGCGGCGCCGGTCAGCACCGCCGCCAGCTCCTCGCGGCCGGAGCCCGACAGGCCCGCGATCCCGAGCACCTCGCCGCGCCGCAGCTCGAAGCCGACGCCGTCGAGCACGGCGCCGCGCATCCCGCGCACGGTCAGCGCCCGCTCGTCGGTCGCGCACGACGGCGGCCGCTGCGCCGCGTCGGCCTCGACCTCCTCGCCGACGATCAGCTCGGCCAGCCGCGCGCGGTCCATCCCCGCGACCGGGAAGGTCCCGAGGCAGCGGCCGTCGCGCAGGACGGTGACCTGGCTGGCGAGGCCGAGGATCTCCTCCAACCGGTGCGAGACGTAGAGGATCGAGACGCCCTGCTCCAGCACCTCGTGGAGGACGCGGAAGAGCGCCTCGACCTCGGCCGGCGGCAGCGCCGCCGTCGGCTCGTCGAGCACCAGCAGGCGGATCTCGCCGTGCAGCTCGTCGAGCGCGCGGGCGATCGCGATCGCGCTGCGCTCGACCGCTCTCAGCTCCGCGACCGGCAGGTCGACGTCGACCTCCACGCCGATCCGCGCCAGCAGCGCGTCGGCGCGGCGGCGCTGCTCGTTCCAGTCGACCTTCGGGCCGCGCGTCGCGAAGCCCGACGCGAGGCCGACGTTCTCGGCCGCGCTCAGCTCCGAGACGAGGCCGAGGTCCTGGTGGACGAAGCGCAGGCCGAGCCGGCGGACGTCGGCCGGCGAGGAGGACTTCAGCTCCTCCCCGGCGACCGTCATCCGCGCGCCCGCGTCGGGCTCGTGGAAGCCCGCCAGCACCTTGATCAGCGTCGACTTGCCGGAGCCGTTCTCGCCGACGAGCGCGTGGATCTCGCCACGCCCGATCTCGAACGAGACGTCGTCGAGCGCGCGCTGGCCCGGAAAGGTCTTGCCGACGTGCTCGAGCGCGATCAGCGTGTCGGCCGCGGCCGGCGCGGAGGCGGAGGACATCGGTTCAGTCCACCCCCCACAGCGCCTTGTACTGCGACTCGTAGTCCTCGACGAGCGGGAACTCCTCCGTCGTGCTCGGCAGCGTCTCCGCCGTCAGCGTCCAGGTCGGCAGCGTGTGCGCGGTCGCCGGCTCGGTCGGCTCTCTGTTGAAGTGGCGCAACAGGAAGTCGACGTGGCGCCACATCATCTCCGGCTTCGGTGAGCCCGCGGCCGCGACGAGGAAGTTCCCGTCGGCCATGTACTGCGCCGTGGCGGGGCTGCTGTCCAGCGTCACGAAGCGGACGTCGTCCTTCGAGATGCCGGCCGACGCGAGCGCGGCCGGGACGCCGACCATCATGTCCGCGTAGCCGACGTAGACCCAGTTGACGTCCGGGTGCGACTGGAGGTAGGAGGAGATGCGGGTCGGCAGGTCGTTGCCGAGGCTGGTCGCCGGCACCAGCTCGTCGGCGACCTCGCAGGTGGGGCAGCCCGACTCGATCGCCTGCTTGAACCCTCTCGCGACGAAGCCGAGGTTGGCGAAGGCGCTGGCGGTGATCGACACGGCGTTGACGTCGTCGCCGCCTCTGGCGAGCACGAATCTGCCGAGCCGCTCGCCCGCTGCGATGAAGTCGGGACCGTAGTTCTGGGTCGCGGCGTAGCCGTTCTCGGGCGGGTCGGCGGTCGTCATGTTGAGGACCGGCACCCCGCGCTCGGCGAGCGCTCTCAGCTCGGGCTCGTACAGCGCGCGCGAGAAGCCGCTGCCGATGACGGCGTCCGGGTCGCCCTGCACCGCCTGGTCCCACGCCGCCTTGACGGTCTCCGGCGTGAGGCCGGCGTTGACGACTCTCAGTCTCCAGCCGACCGCGTCGGTCGCCGCCTTCAGCGGTCTGGTGAGCGCGACGCAGGCCGGCGAGGAGCACTGGATCCACCAGATCTCCTTGCCCTCCGGGATGCCGCCTCTGAGCGGCTCGTCGATGCCGATCGACGTCGGGCGCTCCAGCATGGCCGCGATGTCGCCGGGCGTCTCCGCGGTCGTGGCGGTCGTCGCCGTCGTCCCCGCGGCCGCGGTC
>JAEXXR010000452.1 GCA_023405705.1 Actinomycetes bacterium | reverse complement strand
GAGCAACCCCGTCGTCGCCGCCCGCACGCTCGCGGCCGCCGGCATCCCGCGCGTCGTCGTGACGCTCGGCGCCGACGGCGCGCTCGCCGCCGCGGGCGGGACGCTCGTCACCGCCGACGGCGTCGCGGTCGACGCGGTCGACACGACCGGCGCCGGCGACCTCTTCACCGCGACCTATGTCTGGTCGGAGCTGCGCGGGGCGGATCCCCGGCAGCGACTGCAGTGGGCCTGCCTCGCGGCGGCCCTGTCGGTGCGCGTCCCCACCGCGGTGGCGGGAGCGCAGACCCTCGACACGCTCGCACAGGCGGGCACCGAGCGCGGACTGGCGTTGCCGCCTGACGCGTCCACGGAGATCCTGGGAGGATCGGAATGAAGGCAGCGAGATGGCTGGGCTCACTGGCCGTCGTCGGCGTCGCGACGCTGGCGATCGGCTGCGGCACGCCGGGTGAGAGCAACGACGAAGGCTCGTCGAGCACCCCGGCGACGACGGCGTCGAGAGCGCCGGACGTCGCGGCCGCCGGCGACGTGACGCTGACCGTGTGGGACCAGGAGGTCCGCGGCGGTCAGGCGGCGCAGATCAAGGAGCTCAACAAGCAGTTCCAGGCGAAGTACCCGAACGTGAGAATCAGACGGGTCGCCAAGTCGTTCGACGACCTCAACACGACGCTCAAGCTCGCCGTCTCGGGCCCCGACGCGCCCGACGTCGTCCAGGCCAACCAGGGCCTCGGCGTGATGGGCCAGCTCGTGAGAGCGAGACTGCTGCGCCCGCTCGACGACTACGCACAGGTCTACGACTGGGAGTCGCGCTACCCGAGACTGCTCGTCGACCTCAACCGCGTCGAGCCCGGCGGAGCCGTCTTCGGCAGCGGCGACCTCTACGGCCTCTCGCAGATGGGCGAGATCGTCGGCGTCTTCTACAACAAGAGACTCGTGAGAGAGCTGCCGAGAACGCTCGACGAGTTCGAGGCGCAGCTGGAGGAGGCCAAGAGAGCGGGCGAGATCCCGATCCAGTTCGGCAACCTCGACAAGTGGCCCGGCATCCACGAGTACGAGACGGTGCTCGGCCAGGTCGCCGACAAGCAGGAGGTGCGCGACTTCACCTTCCAGGCCGACGGCGCCACGTTCGACAGCCCCGGCTTCGTCGACGGCGCGGCGAAGATCCAGGAGTGGGCCGACAAGGGCTACTTCACGCCCGACTTCAACGGCGTCGGCTACGACCCCGCCTGGCAGCAGTTCGCGAAGGGCAGAGGCCGCTTCCTGATCGCCGGCACGTGGCTGGTCGCCGACCTCGCCGACCAGATGGGCGAGGACGTCGGCTTCATGGTCCTGCCCGGCAGAGAAGCCGGCGGCGAGCCGGTCGCGCTCGGCGGCGAGGGCCTGCCGTTCACCGTCACCGCGAAGTCGCCCCATCCCGACGTGGCGGCCGCCTACATCGACTTCCTGACCGACGAGAACGCCGCCAGAGTGCTGACGGAGACGAACAACCTCGCCGCGATGAAGCTGCCGACGCCGCCGGCCGCGCCGGGCCTGCCGACCGACGTCGCCGACGCCTGGAAGGCGCTCGGCGAGGCCGACGGCCTGATCCCGTACCTCGACTACACGACGCCGACGTTCGGCGACGACCTCGGGGGCGCGATCCAGGAGATGCTCGCCGGCAAGCAGTCGCCCGAGGAGTTCGCGAAGGGCGTCCAGGAGAAGGTCGACGCCTCGAAGGGCGGCAGCTGACCGATGACCGCGCCGTCCTCCGGCACGTCCCCCTCGCTCGCGCTGTCGCGCGGCGTGCAGGAGACGGCGGGAGCCGCCGATCCGGGCAACGCCCGGCTCGGCGGCTCGAAGGTCGCCGACCGGCCGCCGGGCGAGCCCCGGCGGGTCGGCTACCTGTACCTCGCGCCGGCCTTCCTGCTGTTCGCCGTCTTCGTGCTCGGCCCGCTCGCGCACAGCTTCTGGCTGTCGCTGTTCGAGTGGGACGGGGTCACGGCCGGCAGATGGGTCGGCCTCGCCAACTACGGCGACGTGCTGTCCGACGGCGAGCTGCGCTCGTCGTTCGTGCACGCGCTCGTCCTGATCCTCTTCTACGCGCTGCTGCCGGTGCTGATCGGCCTGCTGCTGGCCGGCGCCGTCGCGCGCGTGCAGGTGCGCGGCTTCACCTTCTTCCGCGTCGTGCTGTTCCTGCCGCAGGTCGTCGCGATGGTCGTCGTCGCGGTGATGTGGCGGATGATCTACGACCCCGGCACCGGGCCGCTGAACGAGGGCCTGCGCGCGATCGGCCTCGGCGGGCTGGCGAAGTCGTGGCTCGGCGACTTCGACGTCGCGCTGCCGGCCGTCGGCCTCGTCGGCACGTGGGTCTGGTACGGCCTCGCGATGGTGCTGCTGACGGCCGGCGTGCAGAAGATCCCGCGCAGCCTCTACGACGCCGCGCGCGTCGACGGCGCCGGGCCCGTGCACGAGTTCTTCGCCGTCACGCTGCCGGCGCTGCGGGGCGAGATCGCCGTCGCGCTGACGCTCACGACGATCGCCGCGCTGCGCAACTTCGACCTGATCTACATCACGACGAAGGGCGGTCCGGGCGACGCGACGTCGGTCCCCGCCTTCCAGGTCTACGACCGCGCCTTCCTGACCGGGGAGGTCGGCTCGGCCTCCTCGATCGGGATCACGCTCGTCGCGATCATCTTCGTGATCACCTTCTGCATCAACCGCTTCGCCGACCGAGGTGCCAGATGACCAGCCGCCGCGAACAGGCGCTCACCTACGGGATCCTCGGGGTCTTCTCGCTGCTGGCGCTGCTGCCGATCGTCGGCATCGTCTTCACCGCGGTGCAGGACCCGGGCGGGGGCGCCGGCTTCGGCCGCTTCGACGGCTTCCACCCCGGCAACTTCGCCGACGCCTGGGAGCAGGGCAACTTCGGCTCCTACCTGAAGTCGTCGCTGATCGTGGCGTTCGTCGTCGTCACCGTCTCCTCGCTGCTGTCGGTGATGGCCGGCTACGCCTTCGGGCTGATGCGCTTCCGCGGCTCGGAGGTGCTGTTCTACGTGATCCTGCTCGGCCTGATGGTGCCGACCGAGGCGATCGTCGTCCCGCTCTACTACGACTTCCGCGACCTCAGCCTGACGAACACCTACTGGGCGCTGATCCTGCCGCAGATCGGCACCTCGGTCGCCTTCGGCACCTTCTGGATGCGGACCTTCTTCCGCTCCGTCCCGCGCTCGCTCGTGGAGGCGGCGCGGATCGACGGGGCGTCGAGCTGGCTGACGCTGTGGCGCGTGCTGCTGCCGCTGGCGCGGCCGGCCGTGCTGACGATGTGCGTGCTGCTGTTCATGTGGACCTGGAACGAGTTCCTGCTGGCGCTCGTGATGGTCACCGACGAGGGCCTGCGCACCGCGCCGCTCGGCCTCTCCTTCTTCCAGGGCCGCAACTCCTCGGACCTGTCGCTGCTGGCGGCCGGCGCCGTCATCGTCGCCACGCCCGTCGTCGTCCTCTACGTCTTCCTCCAGCGTCACTTCATCCGGGGCATGGTCTCCGGCGCCGTCAAGGGATAAGGAAATGACCGCAGTCAGATTCACCGACGTGCACAAGCGCTACGACGGCGTCGTCGCCGTCAGCGACCTCTCGCTCGAGATCGCCGACGGCGAGTTCATGGTGCTCGTCGGCCCCTCCGGCTCCGGCAAGACGACCGCGCTGCGGATGCTCGCGGGGCTGGAGTCGATCTCGGCCGGCGAGGTGCGCATCGGCGACCGCGTCGTCAACCAGGTCGCGCCGGGCGAGCGCGACATCGCGATGGTCTTCCAGGACTACGCGCTCTACCCGCAGATGACGGTCTTCCAGAACCTCGCGTTCGGGCTCAAGCGGCGCAAGACGCCGAAGCCGGAGATCGAGCGGCGCGTCCGCGCCGCGGCCGAGGCGCTCGACATCGTCAGATACCTCGAGCGCAAGCCCGGCCAGCTGTCGGGCGGGCAGGCGCAGCGCGTCGCGCTCGGCCGCGCGCTGGTGCGCGAGCCGCAGGTCTTCCTGATGGACGAGCCGCTCTCCAACCTCGACGCGAAGCTTCGCACGCGCACCCGCGGCGAGATCAAGCGGCTGCAGCAGGAGGTCGGCACGACGACCGTCTACGTCACCCACGACCAGATCGAGGCGATGACGATGGGCGACCGGATCGCCGTCATGAACGACGGCGTGCTGGAGCAGGTCGGCACGCCGGAGGAGCTGTACGAGCGGCCCGCGAACGTCTTCGTCGGCGGCTTCATCGGCTCGCCCGCGATGAGCTTCTTCACCGCCGCGGCGCAGGCCGAGGGCGCTGGGACGCGGCTGCGCTGCGGCGCGATCGACGTGCTCGTCCCCGGCGCGAGCGGACTGCCGGCGGAGGTCGTCGTCGGCGTGCGGCCGGAGTGCGCGCAGGCGGGGGAGGAAGGCGACGACGGCCTCGCCGGGCCGGTCGCCGGCGCGGTCGCGTGG
>JAEXXR010000238.1 GCA_023405705.1 Actinomycetes bacterium | reverse complement strand
GTTGTGGTCGGCGTCGCGGTGGACGTCGAGCAGGCGGACCGGGCTCGGGCGGCCGGGCGCCGGTCCGCCGTCCTCCGGCAGGCCGCCGCTCGCGAACGCCGCGGCGATCGCGTCGACGACGGCGTCGTCGCGGCCCTCCGAGATGTTCGGGACGGCGAGCAGCAGCGGGGCGCCGGCTGGCTGCGGGTGCGCGGAGGCGCCGGCGGGCTGCCGCGCGGCGGCCGGACCGGCCGGGTCGGCGTCGTCGCTCACAGCACCCATCTGCCGGCGTCGAGCACCTGCGTCCCGCCGACCTCCAGCGTCGGCTCGAGCACGACGACGTCGAGGTGGATCGGGACCGAGACGACGCCGCCGATCCCCATGCTCGCGCCGAAGGCGACGTGGACGGTGCCGAGGATCTTCTCGTCCTCGAGGATGTTGCCGGTCAGCGTCGCGGCGTCGTTGGTGCCGACGCCCAGCTCGGCGAGGTTGGTCCCCTGCTCCCCGGCCGCGCGCAGCCGCTGCAGGAACGCCTCGCCCGCCGGGCCGTCGCCGCCGACGAGGTGGCCGTCGGCGACGTGCAGCGTGACCGGCTCGTCGGCGATCCCGGTCGGCGCCAGCGAGGAGGCGACGAGCGTGCCGCTGCCGCCCAGCGGCGAGACGAAGCCCTCGCCGGCCGGCAGGTTGCCAAAGGTGCCGCTTCTGGTCATCTCGCCGATGTCGGCCATGCCGCGGCGGTCGCGCAGGTCGAAGCGCAGGTCGGAGCCGCGCGGGCAGGTGACGCGCGCCTCCTCGGCGGCGCTCAGCAGCTCGGTGACGGCGAGCGTCTTCTCCTTCATCGCGGCGAAGTCGACCGACATCACGCGGGCGATCATGTCGGCGGTCGCGCCGGGCAGGGTCGCACCGCGGGAGCCGAGGTCGTTGGAGGCCTTGCGCGCTCTCGTGTGCGACAGCGAGCGCGAGGTCGGCGCCAGGTAGACGTCGCAGGCGGTCAGCGCCGCGGCGATCGGCGGCGGCGGCTCGGTGCCGTCGTTCTCGCGCTCGTCCATCAGCGCGAGCACCGCGTCGGCGCCGTACTGCGCGGCCATGTCGCGCATCGCCTCCGCCAGCTCGCGCGATCTCGGATCGCCTATGACGAGCACGTTCTCGCCGGCTCTGAGGGCGAGGCAGCGCTCCATCACGGTGCGGAGCGCGCGGTCGAGGTCTTCGGACATGCGTTGGACGCTACACGGGCGGCGTGCGAGCGCGGGCGCCCCTGCTCGCCGCGCGCCCGCGCCACGCCGCATGCACGGATCCACGCCCTGCTCGCCCCGCGCCCGCCTGGGTAGGTTCCACCCCATGACTGCGACTGCGAGTGCATCCGGGACGTTCAAGATCGGCGGCGACCTCGAGGTGACGCGCCTCGGCTTCGGCGCGATGCGGATCGTCGGCAAGGAGATCTGGGGCGAGCCGGAGGACCGCGACGAGGTGCTGCGCGTGCTGCGCCGCCTGCCGGAGCTGGGCGTCGACTTCGTCGACACCGCCGACTCCTACGGCCCGTTCATCTCCGAGGACCTGATCCGCGAGGCGCTGCATCCCTACGAGAACGTCGTCGTCGCGACGAAGGCCGGGCTGACGCGCCAGGGACCGGGCCAGTGGGCGCCGGTCGGCCGGCCCGAGTACCTGCGCATGTGCGTGCAGATGTCGCTGCGGCGGCTCGGCGTCGAGCGGATCGACCTCTTCCAGCTCCACCGCATCGACGCGAAGGTCGACCGCGAGGAGCAGTTCGCGGTCTTCCGGGAGTTCCAGCAGGAGGGCCTCGTGCGCCACATCGGGCTCTCCGAGGTGACGGTCGAGGAGGTCGAGGCGGCGCGCAAGCACTTCGAGGTGACCACCGTCCAGAACAAGTACAACCTCGTCGAGCGCGACTCCGAGGACGTGCTCGACTACTGCGAGCGCGAGGGGATCGGCTTCATCCCCTGGTTCCCGCTGGCGGCCGGGAGGCTGGCCGAGCCGGGCGGCGCGGCGGCCGAGATCGCGCAGGAGCACGGGGCCACCACCGGTCAGGTCGCGCTGGCGTGGCTGCTGCAGCGCTCGCCGGTGATGCTGCCGATCCCGGGGACCGGCTCCGTCGCGCACCTGGAGGAGAACGTCGCGGCCGCCGAGCTGAGGCTGACGCCCGAGGAAGCGGCGCGTCTCGACGCCGCCGCCGGGTAGGTTGGCTGCATGGCCAGTTCTGCGCGAGAGCACGATTTCGTCCTTTTCGGAGCGACGGGCTTCACCGGCGGCCTGACCGCCGAGTACCTGGCGAGAGCCGCGTCGGCCGCCGGCACCAGATGGGCGCTGGCGGGACGCAGCCCGGAGAAGCTGAAGGCGGTCGCCGAGCGGCTCGGGGTCGACGTGCCGCTGCTGCGCGCCGACGTGGAGGACGCCGCATCGCTGCGCGAGCTGGCCGAGTCGACCAAGGTCGTCGCGACGACCGTCGGCCCCTACATCCGCTACGGCGAGCCGCTCGTCGCGGCCTGCGCCGCGGCCGGCACCGACTACGTCGACCTGACCGGCGAGCCGGAGTTCGTCGACCTGATGTACGTGAGACACCACGCCGCGGCGGCCGCGAGCGGCGCTCGGCTGGTGCACGCGTGCGGCTTCGACTCGATCCCGCACGACCTCGGCGTGCTCTTCACCGTCGAGCAGCTGCCGGAGGGCGTGCCGCTGAAGGTCGAGGGCTACGTGCGCGCGGCGGCGAGATTCTCCGGCGGCACGCTCGACTCGGCGCTGACCGCCTTCTCGCGGGTGCGCTCCTCGCAGAAGGCCGCCGGCGACCGGCGCGCCTCCGAGTCGCGGCCCGACGGCCGGCGCGTGCGCGGCGAGAAGCCGCTGCCGCGGCACGTCGGCGGCGAGATCGGCTGGGCGCTGCCGCTGCCGACGATCGACCCGCAGATCGTCCTGCGCTCCGCCCGCGCGCTCGACGTCTACGGCCCCGACTTCACCTACGGCCACTACGCCTGGGTCAAGCGCCTGCCGACGGTCGTCGGCGCCTCGATCGCGATGCCGGCGCTGGTGCTCGCCTCCCAGCTCGGCCCGGTCCGCGACCTGCTGACGAGCCGGCTCGGCAGCGGCCAGGGCCCGTCCGAGGAGACGCGCGAGAGATCGTGGTTCAAGGTCCGCTTCCACGGCCGCGAGGTCTCCGCCGACGGCTCCGACGTCCCCGGCGGCGCCTCGGTCGTCTGCGAGGTCAGCGGCGGCGACCCCGGCTACACCGAGACGGCGAAGATGCTCGCCGAGTCGGCGCTGTCGCTCGCCCACGACGACCTCCCAACGGTCGCCGGCCAGACCACCACCGCCGTCGCGATGGGCGACGCTCTCCGCGAGCGCCTCCAGAACGCCGGCATCCGCTTCGCGATCGTCGGCTAGGCGAGCCGAGCAGCAGTCGTCCGCCGCCCTCCCGGGGCGTCCAGCGACTGCTGCTCCGCCGTGGTGCGGGCCCGCTCAGGCGGCGGTGCGGCTGGCGAGCCAGGCGGCGCGGGCCTGTTCGACCCGGTCGCGGCAGGGGCAGGCGGCGAGGTGGTCGTTGACGAGGCCGCAGGCCTGCATCGCGGCGTAGGCGGTCGTCGGGCCGACGAAGCGGAAGCCGAGCTGCTTGAGGCACTTCGCGAGCGCTCTCGACTCCGGCGTCGTCGCCGGCAGGCCGCGCAGCTCGACGGCCGGCTCGAAGCCGTCGCGGTCGGGGGCGAACGACCAGACCAGCTCGGCGAGGTCGATCCCCTGCTCGCGCAGGCCGAGCAGGGCGCGGGCGTTCGCGATCGTCGCCTCGATCTTCATCCGGTTGCGGACGATCGAGGCGTCGGCCATCAGCCGCGCGACGTCGTCGTCGCCGAAGGTCGCGACGACCTCCGGGTCGAAGCCGGCGAACGCGCGCCGGAAGCCCTCGCGCTTGCGCAGGATCGTGATCCACGCGAGCCCCGACTGGAACGCCTCCAGCGAGATCCGCTCGTAGAGCGCCCGCTCCTCGGTGACCGGGATCCCCCACTCCTCGTCGTGGTAGGCCTCGTAGAGCGGGTCGCCGTCGCCGAAGCAGCGCATCGAGCCATGTCCTTCCGGTCGCGGAACGAGAGAGGCGCCGGCCCTCGCGGACCGGCGCCTCTGGAAGTACCTGGGGGGAGACTCGAACTCCCGACCTCAGCATTATGAGTGCTGCGCTCTAACCAGCTGAGCTACCCAGGCG
>JAEXXR010000410.1 GCA_023405705.1 Actinomycetes bacterium | reverse complement strand
CCCCGCGCCCCCAGCCGCGCCGCCGCGGGAGCGGAGGCGGCGAAGGCGGGACCTGGGCCGGGAGGAGGCGGGGAACGAACGCGTCGGCGCGCCGCAGCACGCCGAGCGTGTCGTCAGCGCGTCAGCTCGTGGAGACGCTCGAGCGACTGCCGCAGCAGCCGCGAGATCTGCATCTGCGAGACGCCGATCTGTCTGGCGATCTCGCTCTGCGTCATGTCGTCGACGAAGCGCATCTTCAGGATCCGCTGCTCGCGCTCGGGCAGGTGCTTCAGCGCGGGACCGAGCAGGGCGCGCGCCTCGGCGGCTCTGAAGCCCTCCTCGACGCTGCCGAGCGTGTCGGCGATCGTCGCGTCGCCCTCGTCGTCGTTGCCGGCCGGGGTCGCGAGCGAGAGCGCGGTCCGGTTGGCCAGCGCGCCGAGCGCCTCGAGCACGGCCTCGACGTCGGCGCCGGTGCGCTCGGCGATCTGTCTCGGCGTCGCCGAGGAGCCGGTCTCGGTCTCGATCTGGTCGGCGGCGGCGCGCACCTTCAGCGCCAGCTCCTGCGTGCCGCGGGCGACGTGGACGCCCCAGCCGGTGTCGCGGAAGTGGCGCAGCAGCTCGCCGACGATCGTCGGCTGCGCGAAGGTGGAGAAGCTGTGGCCGCGATCGGGGTCGAAGCGGTCGACCGCCTTGATCAGGCCGACGCTGGCGACCTGGACGAGATCGTCGAGGCTCTCGCTGCCGCGGCGATAACGGCGGGCGAGCGCGCGGGCGAGGGGAAGATGCTCGGCGATCAACGCCTCACGCGCCTGCACGTCTCCCTTTCGGGCACGCGCGGACAGCATGCGGGTCCGGAGCATCGAGCTGGCCGGGCGCGAGCTGGTACGCGGGGCCGCGGCGGAGTTCTGTGCGAGTTTCGTGGCAGGTCCCATGTGCCACACGATTACCCGTGGCGCACATGCGTCAATCGCGATCCGCGGCGGATTCGCCGCCTGGATCCGCACCGTTCTCCGGTGGGACCGGCGGCAGCGGCGATCGCAGCTCGAAGCTGAGGTGGACGCGCGTCGCGGCACCGTCGTGGTCGAGCTGCAGGCCGCTCGCGACGGCCGCCATCAGCGCCATCCCCATGCCCAGTCCCGGGCTGTCCTCGCGCGGGTGCACGCCGCCGCCCTCGTCGGCGACGACGATCTCCAGCATCCCGTCGCGCTCGTGCGCCTCGACGTGCAGCACGCCCGGCTCCTCGTGCTCGCGATAGGCGTGCAGGACGACGTTCGTGCACGCCTCGCTGACCGCGAGCGCGACGTCGGCGACGATCGCCTCCGTCGCGCCGATCCGCTCCGCCAGCTCCACCACCTGCCGGCGCGCCTCCGGCACGCTCGCGGCGACGGCGGGCAGGCTCAGGTTCACGGCTCGTCGACGAACGGCAGGGCCGACTCCAGCCCCGTGATCGAGAAGACGCGCTGGACGACGTCGGCGCCGCGTCGCAGCCGCAGCTCGACGCCGTGCACGGCGGCGCGGTCGGCCGCGCCGAGGATCACGCGCAGGCCGCTGGAGTCGAGGAAGGTCAGCGGCGCCAGGTCGATGTCGAGGACTCTCACCTCGCCCTCGTATGCCCGCTCGAGCGCGTCCTCGACCAGCGAGACGGCGGCGAGGTCGAACTCGCCCCGCAGGGTGACGCGGTAGGTCGCGCCGCTGGTGGCGGCATGGAGGCCGAACGGGCCGTCGTGCGCGCTCTCGATGTCGTGCTCGATCGCCATGGTGCAGACGGGTCGCGCTCATCGTATCGGCCGCGTCCAACCTGACGGTTGGCGCGTGCGGAGGCGAGCGCGTAGATTGCGCGGCGAGCGATGTCCTCCGCGAGCGACAGCCCGCCGCCGATCCTGTGGCGGCCCGAGCCCGAGCGGGTGCGGCGCGCCACGCTGACGCGCTTCGCGCGGTGGCTCGCCGAGGAGCGCGGCGTCGAGACCGGCGGCTACGAGCAGCTGTGGCAGTGGTCGGTCGACGAGCTGGAGGCGTTCTGGGCGGCCGTCTGGGAGTTCTTCGACGTGCAGGCGAGCACGCCGTACGAGCGCGTGCTGGGCCGTCGCGAGATGCCGGGCGCGGAGTGGTTCGCAGGCGCGACGCTCAACTACGCCGAGCACGTCTTCCGCGGCCGCGACGACGCCGCCGTGGCGATCCGCTTCGACGGCGAGACGCGTAGCGACGGCCTGGGGGAGATGACCTGGGGCGAGCTGCGCGGGCTGACCGCCCGCCTGGCGACGGCGCTGCGCGCGGAGGGCGTCGGCGCCGGCGACCGCGTCGTCGGCTACCTGCCGAACGTGCCGGAGACGGTCGCCGCCTTCCTCGCCTGCGCGTCGATCGGCGCGATCTGGTCGAGCGCGTCGCCCGACTTCGGCGCCAGAGGGGTCGTCGATCGCTTCGCGCAGATCGAGCCGGTCGTCCTGCTCGCGGTCGACGGCTACCGCTACGGCGGCAGGGCGTTCGACCGCCGCGCCGTGGTCGGGGAGCTGCAGGAGCGGCTGCCGAGCGTCCGCCGCACCGTCGTCCTGCGCCACCTCGACCCGCAGGCCGACCTGTCGGGCCTGCGC
>JAEXXR010000229.1 GCA_023405705.1 Actinomycetes bacterium | reverse complement strand
GCCGAGCGGGCCGGTGGGGCGAGCGGCGCGCGGTGGGGCGAGCGGCGCGCGGTGGGAGGCCGCCGCCCTCTTCAGGCCGGCGGCAGCTCGATCTTCGCGGGCGGCTCGTCGTCGGGCGGTCTCGGCGGACCCGGGCGGTCGACGCCGGGCGGCAGCTCGACCCCGATCGCTCTGCGGTAGTCGAGCCACTCGCGCAGTGCGATCTGCAGCGAGGCCGCGACCGGGATCGCCAGCAGCGCGCCGAGCACGCCGAACAGGGTCGCGCCGAACAGGACCGAGACGAGCACGGCGAAGGCGTGGATCTCGACCGCGCGTCTCTGGATCTGCGGCTGGATCATCGTGTTCTCGATCTGCTGGTAGGCGATCGCCCAGATCGCCCAGACGATCGTCGCGACGGGGAAGTCGTGGAAGACCGTCACGATCCCGACCAGCACGCCGGCGATCGTCGCGCCGACGAGCGGGATCAGGTCGAAGATCGCCACCAGCACCGCCAACGGCGCGGCGAACGGCACGCCGAGGATGCTCAGCACGAGGAAGGTCGTGATGCCGGCGATCGTCGCCTGCACCATCGCGCCGCCGACGTAGTTGCCGACCGCTATCGCGATCCGGTCGACCGCCCGCCGCAGCCGGGGGACGTGCTCCGGTCTGGCGAGGTCGATCGCGCGGTCGACCCATCGTCGTCCGCTGGCGACCATGAAGATCGACAGGATCAGGATGTTGAAGGCGGCGAACAGCGAGCCGACGATCGTCCCGCCGACGTTCGAGAGCGTCCCGGCGGCGTCGTCGAGGTGGGTCGGCAGCTCCTCGGCCCGCTCTCTCAGCTTGTCGACGATCGCGTACTCGCGGTCGAGGTCCTTCAGCCGCTCGTTCTCGTTGACCCATCTCTGCAGGTCCTGGACGTAGCCGGGCACGTCGTTGGCGAGGTTGGTCGCCTCGCGCACGAGCGGCGGCACGACGATCGCGCCGATCCCGATCGGGATCAGCACGAGGCCGAGGTAGGCGAGCAGGATCGCCAGCCCGCGCGGCAGCTTGCGGCTCATCAGGTTGACCGGTCCCGACAGCGCGACCGCGATGAAGGTCGCGATCGCCAGCCACGAGATCGGCTTGCGCAGCATCCAGACGAGGTAGAGGACGCCGACGACGACGAGCACGACGACGACGGTGCGCACGATCGTGCGCACCCCCAGGTCGAGGCGCGGCGGCTGGGACGGCGGTGGCGGCGGGGACGGAGCGGCGTCGGAGAGGATCGGCGGCGAGCCGCTCACGGTCAGCTCACTTCGCGTCCAGCCAGTTGGGGCCGATGCCGGCGTCGACGACCAGCGGCGGGTCGAGCTCGAGCGCGCCGACCATCTGCGGGACGACGAGGTCGCGGGCGCGCTCGGCCTCCGCCTCGGGCCCCTCGAACAGCAGCTCGTCGTGGATCTGCAGAATCAGTCTCGTCTCCAGGCCCGACTCGCGCAGCGCCCGGTCGGCGTCGACCATCGCCAGCTTGATCACGTCGGCGGCGGTTCCCTGGATGACGGTGTTGACGGCGAGCCGCTCCCCCAGCTGGCGCATCTGGAAGTTGCGCGCGCGCAGCTCCGGGATCTGGCGGCGGCGGCCCATCAGCGTCGTCACGTAGCCCTGGTCGGTCGCCTGCTCGATCGTGCTCGCGATGAACGCCTTCACGGCCGGGAACCCGTCGAGGTAGCGGTCGATGAACTCCTGCGCCTCCTCGCGCGGGATCTGCAGGCGGTCGGCGAGGCCGTAGGCGGAGAGGCCGTAGACGATCCCGTAGTTGACCATCTTGGCCTTGGAGCGCGAGCCCGCGTCGAGCTGCTCGGGGTCGACTCCGAGGATCGCTGCTGCGGTGGCGGTGTGGACGTCCTCTCCACGGCGGAAGATCTCCTTCAGCACCTCCTCGCCGGCGATGTGCGCGAGGACGCGCAGCTCGACCTGCGAGTAGTCGGCGGAGATCAGCACGTTGCCCGGCTCGGCGACGAAGCATGCACGGATCTCACGTCCGAGCGGCGTGCGGATCGGGATGTTCTGCAGGTTCGGGTTGGTCGAGGAGAGCCGGCCGGTCGCGGCGACGACCTGGCTGAAGGTCGTGTGGATGCGGTCGCGCGCGTCGGCGACCTCCGGCAGCGCGGCGAGGTAGGTCGACTCCAGCTTCGTCAGCTCGCGCCAGCGCTCGATTCTCTCGACCACCGGATGCTCGTGGCGGATCGCCTGGAGCACGCGCGCGTCGGTCGAGTAGCCGGTCTTGCCGCGTCTCTTTCTCGACAGCGCGAGCTTCTCGAAGAGGATCTGCCCGAGCTGCTGCGGCGAGCCGATCACGAACTCCTCGCCGGTCAGCTCGAAGATCTCCTGCTCCAGCCCGCGCACCTCGTCCTGCACGCGCGTGCGGATCGCGTCGAGCCGGCGCTTGTCGAGCTTGAGGCCGGCGACCTCCATCTGGCGCAGGACGCGAACGAGCGGCAGCTCGACGTTCTCGAACAGAGAGACCAGCTCGCGCTCCTGAAGCTGCGGCCGCTGCGCGGCGGCGAGCGCGTGGACGAGCAGCGCGTCGGCGGCCGCGGCGTCCTCGACGTCGCTCCCGAGACCGCGCTCCTCGGCCAGCTCGTCGAGCGGATAGGCGCGGCGGGCGGGGTCGAGCAGGTAGGCGGCGATCAGCGTGTCGTGCGTGAGCGTCTGCGGCACGGCCTCCAGCGCCTTCGCGTCGTGTGCGAGCGCCGGGCGGTCGCCC
>JAEXXR010000367.1 GCA_023405705.1 Actinomycetes bacterium | reverse complement strand
GTACGGCCCCGCGTACGACTGCGCCCCGTCCGCTCCGGGAGATGCGCCGCCCGTGAGACGCGCGGCGCCGCCGTCCAGGCACGAGGTGCGGGCCGAGCTGGCACTCGGGCTGCCGTTCCTGCTCGCGGCGACGGCGATCGCGCTGCTGTTCGACTCCGGCCGCAGCCTCGACGCCGGCCCCGCGCTCGTGCTCGTCGTCGCCTACGGCGCGCTGTCGCATGTCCGCTTCTACGCCGGCGCCGGCCACACGGTGCCGACGCAGCTCGTCTTCGTGACGATGCTCTACACGCTGCCGACCGAGTACGTGCCGCTGCTGGTGCTGCTCGGCATGTTCGCCGGCAACCTGCCCGACTACGCGCGCGGCAAGCTGCACCCGGCGCGCGCGCTGATGCTGCCCGGCGACGCCTGGCACGCGGTCGGCCCGGCGGTCGTGCTGCTGGCGGCCGGCGCGGTCGACCCGACCGGCGGCGACTGGATCTGGCTGATCCCGGCGCTCGCCGCGCAGTTCGCGATCGAGCTGGTCGTCTCCGCGATCCGCTCGCGGCTGGCGCTCGACATCCCGCTGCGCGACCAGCTGCGCGCGCTGGAGTGGGTGTGGCTCGTCGACGCGCTGCTGACGCCGGCCGGCCTGCTCGCCGCGATGGCCTCGGTCGACCGGCCCTACGCGTTCCTGCTGGTGCTGCCGCTCGCGCTGCTGCTGACCGTCTTCGCACGCGAGCGCAACGAGCGGCTGGAGCAGGCGCTGGAGCTGGGCGGCGCCTACCGCGGCATCGCGATGCTGCTCGGCGACCTGCTGGAGGACGCCGACGAGTACACCGGCGGCGACCACACGCGCGGCGTCGTCGCCCTGTCGCTGGAGGTCGCCGACGAGCTGGGCCTCGACACGCGCGAGCGCCACAACGTCGAGCTGGCCGCGCTGCTGCACGACATCGGCAAGATCGTGATCCCGGCCGAGATCATCAACAGACCGGGTCCGCTCGACGAGAGCGAGTGGGAGCTGATGAAGACCCACACGATCGAGGGCCAGCGGATGCTCGACCGCGTCGGCGGCCCGCTCGCCGACATCGGCCGGATCGTGCGCGCCTCGCACGAGCGCTGGGACGGCGGCGGCTACCCGGACGGGCTCGCGGAGGACAGGATCCCGCGCGAGGCGGCCGTCGTCGCCGCCTGCGACGCCTTCAACGCGATGACGACCGACCGCTCCTACCGCCAGGCCCGCTCGCCGCAGGCGGCGCTGGACGAGCTGCGCTCCTGCGCCGGGCAGCAGTTCGCGCCCGAGGTCGTCGAGGCGATCGAGCGCGTGATCGGGCGGGAGCTGGCCGTCCCCGGCAGCGCCGCCGCGGGCGTGCTGCCGCCGCCCGCCGAGATCGCTCAGGCAGGGCTCGACGCGGGCGCTTCGTCGCCCTCGTCGTCGCTCTCCTGAGCCGCGGCCCCGGCGGCGGCGGGTTCCTCCTCCTCGGCGAGCGCGCCGCAGGCGGCGTCGGCCCAGCGGACGGCGGCGAGGTACAGCTCGATCATGCTGAGGCCGGGGAGGCGCCGCTCGACCTCGGAGAGGTCGCCGCGCTCGTAGGCGACCACGGCGGCGAGCGCGTCGCCCATCGGGCCTTCGTGGCGCAGCAGCGCCGCGCGCGCCTCCTCGGTCAGCGGCAGCGCGTCGAGCACCTGCTCCAGCGGCGCGTCCATCATCGCGTCCATCACGGAGAAGAGGCCGACGGTGAAGAAGGCGTCGGCGCCGGCGGTCGGGGAGGGGCGGTGGCGGCCGATCAGCTCGCACAGGCGGCCGCGTGTCAGCGCCGTGACGGTCAGCTCGTTGGGCTTGTCCTCGGCGCCTGACAGCGAGATCAGCGTCGCCCACCGGCGGACCGCCTTCATCCCCAGCATCATGAGCGCCTCACGCACCGAGGCGACATGGCGCGGGAGGTTGAAGAAGGCCGAGTTGAGGTAGCACAGCAGCCGGTAGCTGAGGCCGACGTCGCGCGCGATGATCCGCTCGAACTCCTCGAAGGTGATCGTGCGCGCGTAGAGGCCCGCGAGCGAGCGCAGCTCCCGCAGCCGCGAGGTCGGCGGCGCCTGCAGGTGGACGATGTCCGGCGTGCAGAAGAAGAACCCCTGGAAGCAGTGGAAGCCGAGCTCGCGGCAGCGCTGCAACAGCGCCGGGGTGTCGACGCCGACGGCGATCAGCTGCGGGGCGGCCGGGCCGTAGCGGTCGGCGGCGGCACCCAGCTCCAGCGGGGAGAGCTGGCCGACGTCGAGCTTGACGCTCTCCGCCAGCCGCGTCACCGCGCGCGCGGGCGGCGGCGCGTTCGGGTCGCAGACGAGCGAGATGCGGTAGCCGCGCTCGAACAGCCGCTCGGCGACGGAGCGCACGTTCGGGTCGCGCAGCTCGTCGGCCTCGATCTCCAGCACGACCCGCGGCGCCGGCAGCGCGAAGGCGTGCAGCTCCAGCAGGAAGCGGCGCGACAGCCGCACGTGCGCGGCGGTGCGGCCGACGACCGCGCCGAGGCCGCTCCCGGTCAGCAGCTCGACGATGACGCTCGCCGTCGCGCGCTCCTCGTCGCCGTCCGGGACCGCGGTGCCGCGGAACAGCAGCTCGTACCCGACGACGCGCATCCGCCGGTCGTGGATCGGCTGGCGCGCGATCGCGACGCCGTCTGAGACCGGGAAGGGGGGATCGGCGAGCTCGACGCTCATCGCCTGAGTCATCGGCTGGCGCGCGCGAGACTTGCGCGGTTGCGCGCGATCTGCGCGCTCTCGCGCGAGACCTGCGCGCGAACCTGCACCTGAGCGCGAAGATGTACGGCGAATGGAGCCGAGAAGACAGCGATGCGAGGCGTGCGGCGCGGCCTTCGGCTGCGGCGCCGACGTCGGCCGCTGCTGGTGCGACCACGTCGACCTCGACGGCGCCGCGCTCGCCCGTCTGCGCGCGTGCTACGGCAGCTGCCTCTGCCCGGAATGCCTGCGCGCCGCCGCCGGACTGCTGCCGCTGACGCGGGTTCCGGGCGGCCCGCTGCGCGAGCGCGTGG
>JAEXXR010000214.1 GCA_023405705.1 Actinomycetes bacterium | reverse complement strand
CCGCCGGTGCGCGCGAACTCCGGCTGCACGAGCCGCTCCGGCAGGGCCGCCAGCAGCGCCCGCGGCAGCGGCGCGACGCCCGCCTCCTCGCCCGGCAGCGGCAGTCGCGGCGCCTCGACGGCGACCTGCTCGATCGCGCCCTTGCCGCAGACGCCGCACGAGGAGGTCGTGTAGAAGCTGCGCGTGCCGGGGTCGCGCAGCAGCGGTCCGGCGACCTCGACGACGTTGGCGGCGAGGTCAGCCGGCGGGCCGACCCGCGGCCAGCGGTCGATCAGCCCCTCGCCGTGGAGGAAGCCGGCGGCGAGGTGGTCGTCGTCGCCTGGGGTCCGCATCGTCACCGCCAGCGGACGGCCGTCGACGCGGATCTCCAGCGGCTCCTCGACCGCGACGAAGTCGGTCTCGCCGTCGCGCTCGACCGCTGCGTGCATCCCGCGCACCCGCACCTCTTCAGCGCTTCCCGCCATGTCACGATCGTACGCCGCTGCTCGGCACGGCGGCCTGCGCGCGCTACGGTGTGGCGTGCATGCGCCGCACCGGAGGCTTGCGCAGGAGGCTGCTCGCGGGGATCGGCACCCTCACGGTCCTCTTCCTCGCCGTGCTCGTCGTCATGCTCGTGGCGATCCGCGAGCTGCGCGCGACCGACGAGGCCGCGAGGACCACGGCGAGCGTCGTCGTGGCCAACGCCAGAGCGCAGGCGGCGCTGCAGGAGCTGGAGCCGGTGCTGCGCGACTACGTCGAGGCGCCGACGGCGGTCAACAGAGCGCAGCTCAGCCGGCAGATCGCGCTGCTCGGACGCCGGCTCGCGACAGCGGAGGAGACGCTGGCCGACGGCGAGACGAGATCGGAGGCGGCGATCACCAAGGAGCTGCGCGACGTGCGCGCGTTCGTCGCCGCGACCGCGATGCCGATCCTCCGCTCGCCGCCGTCGCAGCTGCCGACGGTCGGCCAGCTGGCGACCAGAGAGGCGGCCGCCGAGCAGACCGGCGTGCGCCTCAGCCGCCTCGTCGACGCCGAGCGCGACACGCTGCTGCCGCGCCGCGAGCGCACCGCGCGGCTGGCGCGGCTGGCCGAGTGGGTCGGCGTCGTCGGCATCGTCGCGACCGTCCTGCTCGTGATCGGCTGCCTCTACTACATGCGCCGCGCGGTGCTGGCGCCGCTGGGGCGGGTCGCCGACGCCGCCCGCTCGATCGCCGACGGCAACCTCGACGTGCGCGTCGGAGCCGCGCACGGCGGCACCGGCGAGGTCGCCGAGCTGGCGCAGACCTTCGACCAGATGGCCGCCTCGCTGGAGGAGAGCCGCGGGCGGCTGGAGCGCCAGAACGCCGAGCTGGAGAACCGCGGCGCCGAGCTGGTCGACGCCGTCCGCTCCGCGCGCGAGGGCGCCAGCGTCCTGCGCGCCGTGCTCGACGCGACGCCCGACGCGATCGCGCTGCTGGACTCCAACGGCGTTCCGATCGTCGACAACCCGCCGATGCGCGCCGTGCGGCGCGCCTTCGGGCCGCGCGCGACGGCCGTCGACCAGCACGGCACGCTGCTGCCGCTCGACCTCGGTCCCGACGCTGCGGAGGCGCGCGACGAGATCACGTTGCTCGGCACCCGCCGCGCCTTCGCGCGCTACGCCGCGCCGGTCCACGACAGCCACGGACGGCTGATCGGCCGGCTGCTCGTGCTGCGCGAGATCACCGGCGAGCGCGAGGCCGAGCGCGTCAAGGAGGAGTTCTTCGCGCTCGTCTCGCACGAGCTGCGGACGCCGCTGACGGCGATCCTCGGCTACGTCGAGCTGGTGCTCGGCGAGCACGCGCGCGAGGACGCCGCCGACGAGGAGCAGATCCGCTACCTGCAGATCGTCGAGCGCAACGCCCACCGGCTGCTGCGGCTCGTCGGCGACCTGCTGTTCGCGGCGCAGGTCGAGTCGGGCTCGCTGCTGCTGGATCCGGGGATCGTCGACCTGCCGGAGATCACGCGCGACGCCGTCGAGGCGGCGCGACCGCGCGCCGAGGACGCCGGCATCCTGCTGAGCGCGAAGATCGAGCCGGTCGAGGCGTGCGTCGGCGACCGCGACCGGATCGCCCAGGTGCTCGACAACCTGATCTCCAACGCGCTCAAGTTCACGCCCTCCGACGGCCGCGTCGACGTGCGCCTCTCCGACGCCGGCGGCGAGGCGCTGCTGGAGGTCGCCGACACCGGCGTCGGCGTGCCGGCCGACGAGCAGGCGCGCCTCTTCGACCGCTTCTTCCGCGCCTCCAACGCGACCGCCAGAGCGGTTCCCGGCGTCGGTCTCGGCCTGATGATCGTGCGCGCGATCGTCGCCGCGCACGGCGGCGAGATCGCCGTCGCCAGCGAGATCGGCCGCGGCACCACCTTCACCGTCAGGCTGCCGCTGACGAGCGCCGCGCGCCCCGACGGCGACGCGGTGCCGATCGCCTACCGCGACCGGCCGCTCGACGTCGGCGACTACGCGGGCGACTGACCGTCCTGCCCGACCGCCGCCGGCGGGCGATACCGGTAGCCGAAGCCGCGCACCGTCTCGATCGGCGACGGCGCCGCCGCGTCCCAGCCGAGCTTGCGGCGCAGGTAGCCGACGTACAGCTTCACCTGGTCGCCGCCGAAGCCCTCGCTGTCGCCCCACACCAGCTCGAGCAGGCGGTCGCGCCCGAGCGTCTCGTTGGGGTGGCGCACGAACGCCGCCAGCAGCTTGAACTCCAGCGGCGTCAGCTGCACGAGCCGGCCGCCGACTCTCACCTCGCGGCTGACGTAGTCGACCGTCACGGCCGCGTCTCTGTAGGCCGGCCGCACCTCGGGCGGGCCGGAGGTGCGCCGCAGCAGCGCCTCGACGCGCGCGAGCAGCTCCTGACGCCCGAACGGCTTGGTGACGTAGTCGTCGGCGCCGCCCTTGAGACCGCGCACCTTGTCGAGCTCGCCGGCGCGCGCGGTCAGCATCAGCACCGGGACCTCGCAGAGGTCGCGCAGCCGCTCCAGCGTCTGCCAGCCGTCGAGCTCGGGCATCGTCACGTCGAGGACGATCAGGTCGGGCGTCTCCGCCTGGACGCGCGTCAGCGCCTCGAGCCCGTTGGCCGCCTCGGCGACGTCATGGCCCGCTCGCTCGAGCAGGACCTTGACGAGACGGCGGACGTCCTCCTCGTCCTCGACCACCAGCACGTCAGCCATGCCTCACCTCCGTGTCCATACCGGATTCATGCTCGCCCGCCAGGCGATCACCGGATGATGATCGAATGGCCCGCGTCCTGATCGCCGAACCGTCTTCGGACGTGCGCGCCCTGCTGGAGCGCTCGATCGTCCGGCTCGGGCATGAGCCGGTCGTCCACGACCGGCGGGCGGCGGACGCCTCTGGCAGCGCCGACGTGCTGCTGCTGGAGCCGGCCTTCAACGGCGGGATGGAGCTTGCGCTGCAGCTGCGCGAGTCCCATCCGGATCTGCCGATCGTGATCTGCAGCATCTTCCCGCCGAGTCCGCAGCTGCAGCAGCTCGACCCGGTCGCGCACGTGCTGAAGCCCTTCCAGCGGGACTCGCTGGAAGACGCGCTCACCGCGGCGGTCGCCGCCTCCATCTGCTGAGCGCCCGCCCGCACCGTGCCGTTACGCCGCAGGTGGCGTGCTCGGCGGCGGCGGCGGATCCGCGGGCGCGCTCGCCGCGTCGGCCGGCGCTCTTCCCGTCTCCGGGTTCTTGCCCGGCGTCTTGATCGCGTCGGCGGCAGCTCTCGCCTTGTCCTTGAAGCTGCCTCTGCCGCTCGCCGCCTCCTTCACCTCCTGCAGGTCCTCCTTGAGCGCGTCCATGCCGCCGCGTCTGTCGAGCGCCTGCTTGGCCTTCTCGGCGATGCGATTGAACTTCACCGGTCCTCCTTGCTCCGCTGGTTCCGTCTCGTGTGCAGCAGTGACGGGGGTACCCGATCATGCCGTGCCTCAGGCCAGATGCGCCGCCAGCCGTCGTGCGCCCATGTGCGCGATCGCCTGGATCGACACCTGCGGGTTGACGCCCGAGGCGCTCGGGAACGCCGATCCGTCGAAGACGTAGAGGTCGCGCACGTCCCAGGTCTCGCCGTCTGGCGTCAGCGCCGCGGTCCCCGGCGAGCCGCCCATCCGCGCCGAGCCCATCAGGTGGAAGGAGGCGAACTGGGTGCGCCCGGCGCCCCAGCCGCAGGCGTCGACCGCCGCCATCCAGCGCTCGCGCGCCGCCGGCCCGCCTCCGTTCGATCCCGGCTCGTAGGCGACCCAGCGGCTCTGGGAGCTGAAGATCCGCCGTGCGCCGGCCGCCTCGTGCAGCTGCGCGGCGCCCTCGACGCCGGTGCGGACGTGGCGCAGGTCGTAGGGTGACAGCCGGTAGCGGACGACCGGCTCGCCGTCGCGGCCGACGCGCACCTCGCCGCCGTCGCGGTCGCGCAGCAGCACGCCGAAGGCGACCGAGCTGGAGAGCGCCTGCATCAGCTCGTGGTGGGGCGCGGCACCGCGCCACGGGAAGAACGGGATCGCCAGGTGCGGCAGCGCCGCCGCCGTCTCGTACTTGACGCCGTAGCCCGAGTCGAGGTCGCGGTGCTGGTCGGAGTAGAGCGCCTGCATCGTCCCCTCCCACGGCCGCAGCTCCTCGTCGTAGACGCCCCAGACGGCGGTCGCCGGATGGAGCGCGAGGTTGCGCCCGACGTGCCGGTTCTGCAGCCCGGACCGTCTCAGCAGCGCCGGCGTGTGCAGCGCGCCGCAGGCGACGACGACGGCACGCGAGCGGATCCGCACCTGCTCGCCGCCGGCCGTGCGGGCCTCGACGCCGCGGGCGCAGCCCTGCTC
>JAEXXR010000299.1 GCA_023405705.1 Actinomycetes bacterium | reverse complement strand
GCCCGGGAACCTCGGTGGTCGTCCTGACCGCCCAGCGCGACCCCTCCTACGCCGGCGAGGCGCTGCGGCTCGGCGCGACCGGCTACGTGCCCAAGGAGGCGGCCGGCGGCCATCTGCTGGAGGCGATCCTGACCGCGGTCAGGGGCGAGACCTACCTGGAGCCGCAGCTCGGCGCCCGCCTCGCCGCGACCGCCGCGGCCGCCGCCGGCGCCGCACCGGAGCTGAGCGCCCGCGAGCTGGAGGTGCTGCGGCTGATCGCGCGCGGCCTCACCAACCGCGAGATCGCCGAGCGGCTCTACCTCAGCACACGCACCGTCGAGTCCCACCGCGCGCGGATCCAGCGCAAGCTCGGCCGCTCGCGCCGCTCCGACCTCGTCGACTACGCGCTCGAGCGCGGCCTCGTCGAGGCGTCGGACCTGTCGGGCTGAGCGACCAGCGGCAGCGTCGCGACGATCTCGGTCCCGTCCGTGGCCGAGTGCACCGCCAGCTCGCCCTCGAGCAGCTCGACCCGTTCGCGCATCGAGCGCAGGCCGTAGCCGCCCGACTCCCCGGTCGCGTCGAAGCCGCAGCCGTCGTCGCGGACGCGCACGTGCAGCGCCTCGCCTCGCGCATGCGTCAGCTCGACCGCGATCCGCGTCGCGCCGGCGTGGCGGGCGGCGTTGGAGACGCCCTCCTGGACGATCCGGTAGGCGGCCGTCTCGACCTCGGAGGCGAGCCGGCGCGGAGCGGCGCCGCTGCCGTCGCCGTCGCCCGCGTCGACCTCGACCGCGATCCCGTAGACGGTCTCCATCCGCTGCGCCAGGTCACGCACCGACGCCTCCAGGCCCAGCTCGTCGAGGGCGGCCGGGCGCAGGTCGTTGATCAGGCCGCGGAGGCTGTCCATCGCCGTCTCGATCTGCTCCTGCGCCAGCTCGATCCGCTCGCGCATCGCGTCGGCGCCGGGCGCGCGCAGGCCGGAGGAGAGCAGCACGTGCAGGCCGGCGAGCGACTGGAGCGTCTCGTCGTGCAGCTCGCGCGCCCAGCGGCCGCGCTCGGCCTCGGCCGCCTGCATGCGCGCGCGGGCGGCCCGCTCGCTCGCTCTCAGCATCACGCCGAGGCCGTGCAGCGGCGCGCCGTCCTCGTCGCGGATCAGCGAGACGGTCAGCTGGATCCAGATCGTCTCGCCGCTCTTGCGCACGTAGCGCTTGTCGAGCCCGAAGCCGGGGATCTCGCCCGCGAACATCCGCCGCACGAGCCGCTCGCCGACGGCGACGTCGTCGCGGTGGGTGATGTCGCTGAAGGTCCGCGCGCGCAGCTCCTCGGCGGCGTAGCCGGTGAGGCGGCAGTAGGCGTCGTTGACCTCTGAGAGCCGCAGGTCGTCGCCGATCAGCGCCATCGCGACCGGGCCGTCCTCGAACAGCCGCCGGAACCGCTCGCCGGCCTCGCGCAGGCCGGCCGCTCTCAGCCGCCGCTGCGTCACGTCGCGCAGCGCGACCGCGAGCGCCGGGCCGGCGATCCCGTCGAGGCCGGCGACGCCGTCGAGCACCCGCACCGAGATCTCGACCGGCACCTCGCTGCCGTCGGGCCGCAGCACCGACAGTCTCATGTCGGGGTCGAGCTCGCCCTGCGGGATCAGCGCGTCGAACGGCAGGTCCGTCAGCTCCGCGGCCGGCCGCCCGGTCAGCTCCTCCAGGCGCGGGTCGGCGAGCGCGATCCGCCCGTGGCGGTCGAGCAGCAGCAGCGGGTCGGGCGCGAGCGCCAGCAGCGCGGGCAGCGGCTCCATCGCGGCGATGGTATTCGGCGGCGCGTCGCCGCCGCGGCGCCGGGGTACGGTCGGGCCGGGCCCTGGCGCGTCGACGGTGGACGGACGAGAGGGGATGGACGATGGCGATCGACGTGGGCGGCGGCGGGACCTACCGCACGCTCGACGAGCAGGCCGAGAGACTGTCGCCGGCCGAGGAGCGGTTCGAGCGCGGCCGCCGCACGACCGGCCTGTTCCTCGGGCCGCTCGTCTTCGCGCTGACGCTGCTGCTGCCGCTCGGCCTCGAGCCCGAGCAGCAGCGGCTGGCGGCGATCTTCCTGCTCGTGATCGTCTGGTGGCTGACGGAGGCGATCCCGATCCCCGTCACCGCCGTGCTCGGCATGTGCCTCTGCATCGTGCTCGACGCCGTCCCGGCGGGCGGGGAGGAGGACGCGCCCGACGTCGTCTTCGGCGCCTTCGCCTCCTCGACGATCTTCCTCTTCATCGGCGGCTTCATCATCGCGATGGCGATGCGCGTCCACGGCCTCGACCGGCGCTTCGCCTACCGCGTGCTGTCGATCCCGGGCGTCGCGCGCTCGACCTACCGCACCGTGATCGCCTTCGGCACGATCTCGCTGCTGCTGTCGGCGTTCATCTCCAACACGGCCGCCGCGGCGATGCTGTTCCCGATCGGGATGGGGATCGTCGGCACGCTCGCCGGCCTCGTCGCCGAGCAGTCGGAGGAGAGACGCGACCCGGCGCGGCTGCGGTTCGCGACCGCGCTGATGCTGATGATCGCCTACGGCGCCTCCGTCGGCGGCCTGCTGACGCCGATCGGCTCGCCGCCGAACCTGATCGGGCGCGAGTTCATCGAGGAGGAGACCGGCACCCGCATCACCTTCTTCGACTGGGTGATCACCGCGGCGCCGATCGTGCTGGCGATGTTCGTCGCGCTGTGCGTGATCCTGCTGCTGCTCAACCGGCCCGAGGTGCGTGAATTGAGAGGCGCCGAGGAGCACGTGCGCGAGGAGCGCGAGAAGCTCGGGAAGATGTCGCGCGGGGAGCGCAACACGCTGATCGCGTTCGGGACGGCCGTCGTCTTCTGGGTCTTCCCCGGCGTGATCGGGCTGTTCGCCGGCGACGACTCGAAGCTGTACGAGGACGTGCTGTCGCGCGCCGACGAGGGCGTCGTCGCGATCGTCGCCGCGTCGCTGCTGTTCCTGCTGCCGGTCGACTGGGCCAGACGCCGCTTCACGCTCACCTGGAACGAGGCGGCGAAGATCGACTGGGGCACGATCCTGCTGTTCGGCTCCGGCATCGTGCTCGGCACGCTGCTCGCCGACACCGGCCTCGCGAAGGTCGTCGGCGACGGCATCGCCGACGCGCTCGGCGTCACCGACCTGCTCGCGATCACGCTGCTGGCGACGGTGATCGCGGTGCTGATCTCCGAGACGACCTCGAACACCGCGTCGGTCTCGATCGTCGTCCCGATCGTGATGCCGATCGCCGCCTCGGCCGGCGTCGACCCGCTGATCCCGGCGCTCGCCGCCGTCTTCGGCGCCTCCTACGGCTTCATGCTCCCGGTCTCGACCCCGCCGAACGCGATCGTCTACGGCTCCGGCATGGTCCCGATCACGAAGATGGTCCGCTCCGGCGTCGTCTTCGACCTGATCGGCGCGGTGCTGATCGTCGCGGGCGTGACGACGATGGCGCAGCTGATCGGGCTGGCGTAGACGAACTCCCGCGGCCCGCCCCCCCCGGCGGGCCGCTGAGCCACTGCTACCGCGGCCCGGTCCACGACCCGGTCAGCACCGGGCGGACGCCGTCGATGCGTGCGCGCTGGAAGCGGGTGCGCTCGACGCCGCGGGCGGAGAGGTCGAGGTGGAGGATGCCGGTGCGGACGGTCGTCTCGCGGTGGGAGCCGAAGACGAAGTTGCCGAGGCTCCAGGCGACGACGCGGTTGGCGCCGACTCTGCGCAGCGGCTGCAGCACGTGCGGGTGGCCGCCGATGACGGCGGTCGCGCCGGCGTCGAAGGCGGCCGCGGCGAAGGCCTGCTGGTCGCCGTTCTCGAACAGGTCGAGCTCGACGCCCCAGTGGAAGGTCGCGATCACGACGTCGGCCTCGCGCTTGGCCGCACCGACGCTGGCGCGGATCTGGCCGATCGTCGCCGGCTGCACGCCGGGGCGCGAGCCGGTCGCGAAGAACTCGCTCGGGAGGATGTTGGAGAAGCCGACGAAGGCGATCTTCAGGCCGAGCCGCTCGACGATCTGCGGTCTCGCCGCGGCGGCGAGCGAGCCGCCGGCGCCGACGGTCGTCATGCCGAGTCTGCGCGACCACGCGATCGTGTCGAGCATCGCCTGCACGCCGTAGTCGCCGACGTGGTTGTTGGCGAGGTTGACGACGTCGATCCCGGCCGTGTCGCGCATCGCCTTCAGCGCCGCCGGGCTGCCGCGGAAGGTGTACTGCTTGACGAACGGGGTCCCGCGCGTGGAGATCGCGCACTCCAGGTTCACGAACGAGACGTCCGCCTGCTTCAGCGAGGGGCCGACGCTCGTCCACGGGTAGGCGAGGCCGTTGGCCGCCATCGCGGTCGCGGTCGAGTCGCCGAGGTTGACGTCGCCGGCCGCCGCCAGCGTCACGTTGCGTGTTCTGACGAGAAGCGCTCTCGACACGCGCCCGTCGCGCGCTCTCACCCGCAGCCGGTAGCCGGGGCGCGGCGTCGCCGGTCTCACCGCCCGCTCCCAGCGGCCGTCGGCGCCGGCGCGCGCCGCTGCCAGCTCGCGCCAGCGGCCGTCGACCCTCACCTCGATCGCGACGCGGCCGCGGGCCGGCGCGCCGCGGCCCCTCAGCTCGAAGCCGATGCCGGTCGCGACCAGTCTCGGGGCTCTCACGACGAGGGCGGGCAGGGGCGCCGGCTGCGGGTCGACCGGCGGCGGGGGAGGGATCGCCATCGCTCAAGCGTGTCAGGTCGCCGTCGATGACGAGGGTGAGCCTGCCACCGAGGAGCCCTGCCCGTGCCCGTCCGCCAGACCCGCCGCACCCGTCCGCGCCACGCCGTCC
>JAEXXR010000170.1 GCA_023405705.1 Actinomycetes bacterium | reverse complement strand
CCGGTCGCCCGGCTGCTCGACCTTCTCCAGGACGCCGGTGTCGACGTCGACCGGGCCGGTGGCGGCGCGGCTGACGAAGTAGAGGACGACGCCGAGCAACATCAGGCCGCCGGCGAAGGGGAAGGTCGACGCCGGCTGCTGGGTCAGCAGCACGGCGCAGATGATCGCGCCGATCACGGGGATGAACGACGGCGCGTGGAAGTGTCTGTGGCCGACGCGGTCTCTGCGCAGCATCAGCACCGAGACGTTGACGAGGATGAAGACGCACAGCAGCAGCGTCACGGTCGTGTCGGCGAGCTTCTCCAGCGTGCCGATCGCGATCAGCACCATGCAGAGGCCGGTCGTGAAGACGATCGCGGCGAGCGGGGTGCGGCGCTCGCTGTGGACGCCGCCGAAGAACCTCGGGACGATCCCCTCGCGGCTCATCCCGTAGACCAGCCGCGACGCCATGATCATGTTGATCAGCGCGCCGTTGGCGACGGCGAACAGCGCGATCAGCGCGAAGACCTTCGTGTCGATCGACAGCGGCCCGACCTGCGCGACCTCCAGCAGCGGGCCGCTGGAGTCGGCCAGTCTCGCCGTCGGCACCGCCATCGAGGCGAGGATCGTCACGACGAGGTAGATCGCGCCGGCCGCCAGCAGGCCGCCGAACAGCGCGCGCGGGTAGTCGCGCTGCGGCTGCTCGGTCTCCTCGGCGACGTTGACCGAGTCCTCGAAGCCGATCAGCGCGTAGAAGGCGAGCGCGGCGCCGGCGAGGATCGCGATCGGGACCGACTCGCCCTCCTTGAACTCGAAGGCGCGGCTCGTGTCGCCGTCGCCGTTGAAGACGGCCGCGGCGGCGATCACGGCGATCAGCAGCAGGCCGAACAGCTCGATGCAGGTCAGCCCGATGTTCAGCTTGACCGACTCCGAGATGCCGCGGAAGTTGATCAGCGCGACGACGACGATGAAGATCAGCGACGCCAGCACGCCCGGCAGCGAGACGAACTCCTTCAGGTAGTCGCCGCCGAACGCGGTCGACAGCGTCGCCGCCGAGGTGATCCCGGAGCACATCACCGCGAAGGCGACGAGGAAGGTCAGGAACGGCGCCCGGAACGCCTTGTTGACGTACAGCGCCGCACCGGCCGCGCGCGGGTACTTCGTCACCAGCTCGGCGTACGCGAAGGCGGTCAGGAAGGCGAGCAGCAGCGCCATTCCGAAGGCGGCCCAGATCGCGCCGCCGACGCGCCCGCCGACCTCGCCGACGAGCGCGTAGATGCCGGCGCCGAGCACGTCGCCGACGACGAAGAACAGCAGCATGTTGCGGCCGATCGCCTTCTTCAGGCCGGCCTCGCCGCGCTGCTGCTGCTCGGCCTCGAGGCCGGCGGTCCCGCCGGCATGGGGCGGCCGCGGCCCCCGCATCGATCTCCTGATCGCTCCCATGTCGCCGACGCTACCCCGCAACCCGGTGCGGCATCCGCGGGGGCGCGAACGCGCGCGCGGCGCACAGGGTCGGCGCCGGCTCAGGACGGCTCGCTGCCGGCCGGGCAGAGCGCCGCGGTCCTCAGAAGACCGAGTACGGCGGCGCTCTGTAGACCGTGCCGTCGCGCATCCGCGCGCTGACCGCGATCTGCCCGACGGGGAAGTCGCCGTCGTAGAGCGCGGCGAAGACGCGCGCCCGTCTCGACGGCGTCACCGTCCGCACGTCGCGCGGGGTCGCGATCGTCACCGAGACGACGTCGGGATGGGCCAGACCGGTGATCTCGAAGCGGCCCGCCAGCGTCCGCCGCATCACGCGGCCGGGGCTGGGCGCCGCCGGCGTCCCCGGCGGCCCGATCAACGCGCTGCTGCCCGACCCGAAGCCGTAGGAGACCTCCAGCGGTCTGCTGCGCGTCGGGTGCGTGCCCTCGCCGATCCAGATGCAGTCGACCCCCTGTCCTGCGTCGGCGAAGGTGCCGAGCACCTCGTCGACCCAGCCGACGCGCTCGCCGACGATCTGGCCGAGGCCGCTGCGGCACCAGCCGCTGCCGTCGGCGTTGCGGATCACCGCGATCCCCCACGGCAGGCCGCCGTCCGGGTCGGGCAGGCGGTAGTCGACGAGCTGCGGGGCGCCCGGCCGGAAGCGCGGTCTGGCGCGGTCGCCGATCCCCCCGCGCGAGACGCCGCGCAGCTGCTCGGCGAACGGCGCCAGCTCGACCGTCTCGCGGCGGCCGTCCCGGTAGGCGAAGACCGCACGCGCGACGTGGCGTCTGCCGCCCGGCGCCAGCACCTCCAGCACGACGCCGCTGTGCGTCGGGGCGACACGGCGGGCGCTGGCGTCGACCGTCAGGTCGATCCGCGCCCGTTCGCCGGCCACCCCCCAGACGACGGCGTTCAGCGGCTCGGCGCTGCCGTGCGCCGGATCGCTGATCGGCGTCGTGATCTGCAGTTGCGGGTCCTCGCCGGGCCGCCAGCAGGAGATCGGCGCGGAGAACCAGCCGATCTCGGCGGGGCGCCACGTGTTCGCCGCGTCGATCCAGCCGAATCTGCCGTCGAGCAGACGACCGAGCTGCGCGCACGTCAGCGGCTTCCCCATCTGCCGCAGCCCTCTCCCGCCGCGCGTCGAGACGAACCGCTGCGACGGGAAGGTCCGCACCGCCCAGCGCGGCCCGCCGCGCGAGTCGGGCGCCGAGGCCTCGACGCGCGGAGGCGCCGTCGCGCGCAGCACGACGTACCCGAGCCGTTCGTCTCTCGGCTCGGGGCGTGCGGGCGCGATCGACGGTCTCGCGGGGTCGGCCGGCGGCGCGGGCGTCGTGGCGAGCGGGTCGCCCC
>JAEXXR010000103.1 GCA_023405705.1 Actinomycetes bacterium | reverse complement strand
GCGCAGGGCCGCGAGGTTGGTCACGTGCAGGCCGCGGCGGTCGATCCCCGGCGCGCAGCGCGAGACGACGGCGACGCGCGTCGCGACGCGCAGGATCACCGGGTAGAGCTCGTCGCGACCCCTCGCCGTCTGCTGCTTGGAGTCGTTGAGAGCGCTGAGCGCGCGCAGGTCGGCGCGGCTGAGTCGCTCGTAGTCGAACAGCACGGCCGCCGCGACCAGCGGTCCGGCGAGGCAGCCGCGGCCGGCCTCGTCGGCGCCGGCGACCCAGCGGAAGCCGAGCTCGCGGTCGAAGGCGAACAGCCTGCGGCCCGGCGGGCGCTTGCGTCTTCTTCTCGTCGAGGGTGCCGTTGCGCTCATCGTCGCGTCACGCCGATGCGGACGGTCCCATCATCGCGCACCGCACGGCGGGAACGGTCGGGCAAGCGGCGAGGGCCGTCAGATCACGACTGCGCTGGGCGGCGGGAGCGGTCGGGCGCGGGGCGCGCGATGGGATCGGAGCGGACGGGAGCGGCGCGCCGCTCACAGCGTGCCGACGCGGTTCGGCGGCCAGTAGCTGGCGAAGGCGCCGCCGATCACCCAGTCACGGTCGATCGGGCCCCAGAAGCGGCTGTCGTCGGAGGCGCCGCGGTTGTCGCCCATCATGAAGTAGTGGTCGCTCGGCACCGTTATCTCGCCGAGGTTGCACTCCGAGCCCTCACCGCAGGCGTTGATGAACGGCTCCTCCTGGAGCCTGCCGTTCAGGACGACACGACCATCGCGTATCTCGATGCGATCGCCGGGTCCGGCGACGACGCGCTTGATGAAGTTCTGGTCCGAGCGCGTCGGCGTCGATCGCGAACAGGGGAAGCGGCTCTGGGGACCGTCGTAGAACGGTCCCTGGCCGGGGACGCCGCACTTGTTCTCGTCACTGTCGGCGCCGGCCGGCGGGTGGAAGACGAGTATGTCGCCCACCGACGGGTCGCCGAAGTTGTTGCCGAGGCGGTTGACGAGCACGCGCTCGCCGACCGCCAGCGTCGGCTCCATCGAACCGCTCGGGATCTTGTACGGCTTGACGATGAACGCCTGGATCCCGAGCGCGAGCCCAAGGGCGACGGCGACGATGAAGACCAGCTCCAGCAGTGAGCCGGAGGCCGACTTCTGCTTGCCCCTCACCCTTGCGGCTCGAGTTCGGCGCTACTTGGCGTCGTCGGCCTTCGGCTCTTCCGAGCCGGCAGCCTCGGGAGCGGCCTCGGCCGGAGCCTCGGCGGTCTCCTCAGCCGGAGCCTCCGCAGCGGGGGCCTCGGCGGCCTCAGCGGCGGGCGTCTCCTCGGCAGCGGCCTCGGCCGCAGCGTCGGTCTGCTCCGGAGCGACCTCGTCCTCGGCGCCCGTGTACAGCAGCTCCCGCTCGATGACCTCCTCCGGCCCGATCGAACGGCGCTCGCGGACGCGGGCGCGCTTTCCGATGCGGTCGCGCAGGTAGTAGAGCTTGGCGCGACGGACGTCACCGCGGGCGGCGACCTCGATCTTCTCGATCTTCGGCGAGTGCACGGGGAACGTGCGCTCGACGCCGACGCCGAAGGACTGCTTGCGGACGGTGAAGGTCTCGCGGACGCCATGGCCCTGACGCTTGATGACCACGCCCTCGAAGACCTGCGTACGACGGCGGGTGCCCTCGACGACCTGGAAGTGGACGCGCACTCGGTCGCCCGCGTCGAACTGCGGCGCTCGGCGGAGCTGCTCGCGTTCAAGTTTTTCGATAACTGTGCTCATGGCAAAAGAAAAGGCGAGGCCATCGGGGCCGCGCGGCTCGGGAATGGTAGCGGAACGCCTGCGTGCGTGAGGCGAGACCCTAGTCGTCCTGGCGCTCGGCCTGCGCGCGAGCGCGCTCGCGGCTCTGCTCCAGGCGCCAGTCGTGGATCTTTCTGTGGTGGCCGGAGAGCAGCACCTCCGGGATGCCCCAGCCGCGATGCTCGGCCGGGCGGGTGTAGTGCGGGTACTCCGGCGCGCCGTCCAGCGCCGCGCTGAACGACTCCTCGTGCGCGGAGTCGGCGTGGCCGAGCGCGCCGGGCAGCTTGCGCAGCACCGCGTCGGCGACGACCATCGCCGCCAGCTCGCCGCCGGCCAGCACGTATCTGCCGATCGAGATCGCGTCGGAGGAGAAGTGCTCGACGATCCGCTCGTCGAAGCCCTCGTAGCGGCCGCACAGCAGCGTGATCGCCGGCTCCGCGGCCAGCTCGTCGACGAGCGGGTCGTCGAGCTGGCGGCCGCCGGGCGTCAGGACGATCACGCGTCGTCTCGCCGGCAGCTCGACCGGGTCGCAGTCGTAGCGGGCGCGCAGCGCGGCCTCGACCACGTCGACGCGCAGGACCATCCCGGCCCCGCCGCCGAAGGGCGTGTCGTCGACCTGACCGCCGCTGAGCGGCGTCGTGTCGCGGTAGTTGACGCACTCCAGGGAGTGGCCGAGCCGGACCGCGTTCTCGACGTGCCGCTGCGTGCGGAACCAGTCGAACCACTGCGGGAAGAGCGTGAAGACGTCGAGCTGCATCAGGCGGCGGGGGCGCGATCGCCCGGCTCCTCGCCCCCGTCCCCGCCCTCGCCGAGGAAGACGAGGTCGACGTCGATCTCGCGCGCCTCGACGTCCACGGAGCGGACGGCGTCGCGGATCAGCGGGACGAGCAGATCCTCGGCGCCGTCGCGGGCGACCTCCAGCACGTCGCAGGAGGGCAGCGGGCGCAGCTCCCTGACGACGCCGACCGGGCGGTCGCCGTCGAGGACGCGGCAGCCGACCAGCTCCTCCGGCCACCACTCGTCCTCCTCAAGCGGCGGCGCGTCGGCGCGGGAGACCAGCAGGTCTCTGCCGCGCAGCGCCTCGGCGTCGGAGCGGGTGGTGCAGGAGGCGAAGCGGACGATCGGGCGCGAGTCTGTGCCGGCGCGCCGGACGATCTCCTCGTCACGGCCGTCGACGCGCAGAACACGGCCCTGCTCCAGCAGGGTGACGCGCGGCTGCGTGACGTGCACGGAGCCGTCGAGCCCATGGGGCCGGCCGACGCGGCCGGCGTGAAGCCACTGCTCGCCGTCGCTGGGATCGGCGTCCGGCGAGCGGCGAGCCGGGTCGGGGCTCATCGCTCAGTCGACGATGTCCACCAGGACGCGGCGGTTGTCCTTGACCGCCGCAGCCTTGACGACGAGGCGAAGCGCGTTGGCCGTGCGGCCGCCGCGTCCGATCACCTTGCCGTAATCGTCCTCGGCGACGGCAAGCTCGAGCACGAGCGTGCCGTCGTCCTCCTCGAACTCCTCGACCTCGACCTCGTCGGGGCTGTCGACGAGTTGGCGGGCGAGGTATTCGAGCAGGTCTCTCATCGGGAAGGCGCCGTGGAGCGGGCGTCGCTCAGGCGGAGATGCCCTGCGTCTTGAGGAGCTTCTTGACGGTCTCGCTGGGCTGAGCGCCCTTCGCGAGCCACGCGCGGACCTTCTCCTCGTCGAGCACGATCGTCGACGGCTCGGTCTGAGCGTTGTAGTGGCCGATCGTCTCGAGCACACGACCGTCGCGCTTGGAGCGCTGATCAGCGGCGACAACACGCCAGATCGGATTCTTCTTGGCGCCCACGCGGGTCAGCCGGAGTCGAACTGCCACAGTTCCCTTTCAGAGAGACGTTCTTCAGATGAGACCGACGAGGGAGGGTAGCGGATGCGCGCGCGTCGCGGGCGCTCAGCGCCCCTGGCGCATCAGCGCGCCGATGTCCGGCATCTTGCCCGACTGCATCGACTTCATCAGTCTCTGCATCTGGCTGAACTGTCTGATCAATGCCTTCACGGCCTGGACGTTGGTGCCGGAGCCTCTCGCGATGCGGATGCGGCGCGAGCCCTTGATGATCTCGGGGTTGCGGCGCTCCTCCGGCGTCATCGAGGTGATGATCGCCTGGATCCGGTCGAACTCGCGCTCGTCGACTCTGAGGTTGCGCAGCTGGTGGCCGCCGAGCCCGGGGATCATCCCCAGCAGCGACTGCAGCGGGCCGAGTCTGCGGATCTGTCTGAGCTGGTCGAGGAAGTCGTCGAGGCCGAACTCCGACTTGCGGATCTTGCGCTCGAGCTCCTTCGCCTGCGCCTCGTCGAACTGCGACTCGGCCTTCTCGATCAGCGTCAGCACGTCGCCCATGCCGAGGATCCGCTGCGCCATCCGGTCCGGGTGGAAGCGGTCGAAGTTGTCGAGCTTCTCGCCGGTGGAGGCGAACAGGATCGGCTTGCCGGTGACCGACTTGACCGACAGCGCGGCGCCGCCGCGGGCGTCGCCGTCGAGCTTGGACATCACGACGCCGTCGAAGTCGACGACCTGCGCGAACTGCTCGGCGACGTTGACGGCGTCCTGGCCGGTCATCGCGTCGACGACGAGCAGGATGTCGTCCGGCTCGGTGACGCGCTTGATCTCGGCCAGCTCGGCCATCAGGCTCTCGTCGACGTGGAGGCGGCCGGCCGTGTCGATGATCAGCACGTCCTTGCCCTCGCGCGTCGCGCGGTCGAGCGCCCACCTGGCGATCTCGACCGGGTTCGCGTCCGTGCCTCTCTCGTAGACCTCCGCGCCGGCCTGGCCGCCGACGGTGATCAGCTGGTCGACGGCGGCCGGGCGGTAGACGTCGCAGGCGGCGACCGCGACCGACGATCTGTGCTGCTCGCGCAGGAAGCGGGCGAGCTTCGCCGTCGCCGTCGTCTTGCCGGAGCCCTGGAGGCCGGCCATCAGGATCACGGTCGGCGGGCTGGAGGAGAACTTCAGCTCCTCCGACTCGCCGCCCATCAGCGCCGACAGCTCGTCGTTGACGATCTTGACGACCTGCTGGCCGGGGTTGAGCTGCCCGATCACGTCGCTGCCGAGCGCCCGCTCCTTGACCGCGTTCGTGAATCTCTTCACGACCTTGAAGTTGACGTCGGCCTCGAGCAGCGCGAGACGGATCTCGCGCATCGCGGCGTTGACGTCGTCCTCGGTCAGCGTGCCGCGGCTGCGAACGTCCGCGAGCGTTGCCTGGAGCTTCTCGGCGAGTGAGTCGAACATGTCCCTCTGAGCCTACCTGGCGGCATCAGGCCGCGGGCGGGTCCTCTCTCGCCGGCGGCTCGGGCAGCGCGCGCGGCTCGGCGGGACGCTCGGCCGGGCGCTCCTCGCCGCCCTGCGCCGGCGGCTGCGGGCCGCCGATCGCGCTCCCGATCGCGTTGCCGAGGCCGCCGAGCGCCTGCGTGAACTCCGACGGGATCACGAACACCTTGCTCGCCTGGCCGTCGGCCAGCTTCGGCAGCATCTGCAGGTACTGGTAGCTGAGCAGCTCGCGGTCGGGGCGGCCGTCGTGGATCGCCTTGAAGACCGTCTCGATCGCTCTCGACTCGCCCTCGGCTCTGAGGATCGCCGCCTCGCGCTCGCCCTGGGCGCGCAGGACCGCGGCCTGCTGGTCGCCCTGGGCGGTGAGGATCTGCGACTGCTTGACGCCCTCGGCGGTCAGGATCGCGGCGCGGCGGTCGCGCTCGGCGCGCATCTGCTTCTCCATCGCCTCCTGGATCGAGCCGGGCGGGTCGATCGACTTCAGCTCGACGCGGTTGATGCGGATGCCCCAGCGGCCGGTCGCCTCGTCGAGCACGACGCGCAGCTGCGAGTTGATGTTGTCGCGGCTGGTGAGCGCGTCCTCGAGCGTGAGGCCGCCGATCACGTTGCGCAGCGTCGTGACGGTCAGCTGCTCGATCGCCTGCAGCGGGTTGGCGACCTCGTAGGTGACCGACTTCGCGTCGGTGATCGTGAAGTACAGGACGGTGTCGATCTGGACGACGAGGTTGTCCTCCGTGATCACCGGCTGCGGAGCGAACGAGATCACCTGCTCGCGCAGGTCGACCAGCGGCTTCACCTTGTCGATGAAGGGGACGACGATCGTCAGGCCGGGGTTGAGCGTGCGGCTGTAGCGGCCGAGCCGCTCGACGACGCCCGCGCGCGCCTGCGGGATGATGCGGATCGTCCGCGCTGCGACGAACAGCACGAACAGGGCGATGACGCCGAGGACGATGAGGCCGGCCATGTACTGGTCTCCTAGTGGCTCGTTGTGGTTCGAGCGTCCGGATTCCCCGGCGCGCTCACTCTGACACGAGCGCGGTCGCGCCCCTGATCTCGATCACCTGGACCGGGGTCCCGGCCTCTATGACCTCGTCGTCGTCGTAGGCGCGGGCGGTCCAGACCTCGCCGTCGATGCGGACGCAGCCGACCGCCTCGTCGTTGGAGATCCGTTCGATCACCATCGCGCGGCGGCCGACCAGCGCGGCCGTGCCGGTGCGGATCTGCGCCGGCGTTCTGAGGTGGGCGCGCGCGATCGGGCGCACGAACAGCAGCAGCAGGACCGAGATGAGGATGAAGACCGCGACCGCCGCGACCGCTCCGCCGCCGATCGCCGCGACGATCGCGGCGACCAGCGCTCCGATCGCGAACGGTCCGAGGAAGAAGCTCGTGCTCGCGATCTCGCCCACGCCGAACAGGCAGGCGACGATGATCCAGATGACCCAGGCGTCCATTGGCGGCGAGCTTACCGCGACCGCAGGCGGCTGCGAAGCGGGCCGACCGCCACGCGGACGGCGGTTCTCCGCCGGCCGCGCGGGGCGGCCGGCGCGGCGTCAGCGGCCCGCCGCGCCGCCGTCCCCG
>JAEXXR010000216.1 GCA_023405705.1 Actinomycetes bacterium | reverse complement strand
GTCGTGCGCTGCGCGGGCGGCGTCGTCGTGGCCGGCTCCTGCTGGCGCTGCTGCGTCGTCGTCTCGCTCGGCGTCGTCGTGGTCGTCGCGGGTCTGCTGCTGCTGTCGCCGCCGCTGCCGTTGCGCGGCGAGAACAGCGAGCTGCCGCCGCCGCGGCCGGTGACGGCGCTGCCGGTCGTCAGGTCGGCGACGACGAAGAACGCGACCGCGATCGCGAACGCCAGCGCCCCGGTCGCCAGCGCCAGCTTGATCCGCCGCCGATCCCACGTGCGGTAGTCGCTGCGCGCGTAGTGGTGCACAGTGGGCCCGGCGACCTCCTCCGGCGGCTCGATCGGCGTGGCGCGCACCGCGTCGGCCTCCTCCTGTGCGGCCGGTCCCGGCTCACCGCCCGGGCTCGGCCGCAGCGGTGCGAGCGCGGCGCTCGGGGAGGGGACGGCCTCGATCGGCTTGCGCACCAGCTCGGAGACGAGCGCGACGATCACCGGCGTGACCGCGGCGCCTATCAGCGTCCCGGGCGCCCACAGCGAGGAGACGACGAACGCCGCCGCGACCGACGCGACGCTCGCGACCAGCAGCGTCCGCCACGAGATCCGCGTCTCCGCCCGCTGCTGTCCGTCGCCCATTCCGCACGTCTACCCCGCGACGCCGATCCCACCGCGCGTTGTCGCAGCGCCGCGCCCGCGCCGCCGCAACGGCGCGGCCGGCCCGTCCTTCACCCGGTCGGCTCGGCCTCCACGGCCTGCTTGAGCCGCTCGCAGTCGGCGGCGAACTGCTTGCGCAGCGTGCGGGCGAGCAGCGGCTGGATCATCCGCAGCGGCCCGGTCGGCTGGCCGTGGGCGCGGAAGCTCAGGTGCGTCGCGGCGCCGTCGTGCGTCGGCACGAAGTGGAGGTCGGCGTCGACCGGCAGCGCGCCCTCGACGACGTGCAGCTCGAAGCGGCGGCCGGGGTCGTGGGCCGTCACCGCGACGACCGACGACAGCTCCCGCCCGCCCGGGCCGCGGTGGACCTCGCGCAGCCGTGCGCCGAGCGCGACCGGCCCGCCGCCCTCGACCTCGGCGGAGACCGTGTTGGTCTGCCAGGTCGGCAGCTTCGCGGGGTCGGTCGCGTAGGCGAAGACGTCTGCCGGCGGCCGCTCGATCTCGGTCTCGATCGTGACGTCGATCATCGCTGCTGAAGGTCTTCCCAGCCCTGCCGGTCGACGAGGCCACAGGCTCGCGCCATGTTGCATCCACTTGCGAATCCCGCTAGAAATCACCGCCATGTACGCGGAGTTCGCAACATGACGCCTGATAGCGCCAAGGATTCGCAAAGCGATCCGACGCCGCTCGACGACCTCGACCGCCAGGTGATCGCGGCGCTGCAGGCCGACGGGCGCAAGCCGTACAGCCGCATCGCGGGCGAGCTGGGCCTGTCGGAGTCGGTCGTCCGCTACCGCGCGCAGCGGCTGGAGCGGGCGGGCGTGCTGCAGGTCGTCGGCATCGCCGACCCGCTGAAGATCGGCTTCGACGTGATGGCGATGGTCGGCGTGAAGATCCGGCCGGGTGCGCTCGACCCGGTCTGCGACGCGATCGCCGCGCTGCCGGAGGCCTCCTACGTCGCCGCGACGGCCGGCGGCTACGACGCGCTCGTCGAGGTCGTCTGCCGCGACACCGCCCACTTCGGCGAGCTGCTGACCCGCCGCCTGCAGACGATCGACGGCGTCACCGCCGCCGAGAGCTTCCTGATCCTCGACATCCGCAAGATGGCCTACGGCTGGGGCGTCGGCCAGGTCGCCGTCGCGCCGGGCGGCTCGCCCGCGCGTGCCGGCGCCGCCGCGAAGGAGACGACCTCGTGACCCAGTCCGAGCACAACCCGCCCGCGCAGCCCGTCGCGGCCCCGACCCCGCCGCCCCGCAACGGCGGCGTCTCGTTCTGGTACGCCAACACCTCCCTGCCGGCCCGCCGCGACCCGCTGCACGGCGACACGACGGCCGACGTCGCGATCGTCGGCGGCGGCTTCACCGGCCTGTGGGCCGCCTGGTACCTGAAGCGCGCCCGGCCCGACCTCGACGTGCTCGTGCTGGAGAAGGAGTTCTGCGGCTTCGGCGCCTCCGGTCGCAACGGCGGCTGGCTGTCGGACCACTTCACCGCCCCGCGCGAGCAGCTCGCGAGGACGCACGGCCGCGACGCCGTCCTCGCGCTCCAGCGCGAGATGCGCGCGTCGCTCCAGGAGGTGCTCGACGTCTGCGCGGCAGAGCGGATCGACGCCGACGCCGCGCGCAGCGGCGTGCTCCAGGTCGCCCGCAACCCGGCCCAGGCGAAGCGTCTGCGCGAGCACGTCGCGCACGAGCGCGCATGGGGCTATGACGGGCCGCAAGACATCACGGAGCTGTCCGAGCAGGAGCTGTCCGAGCGCCTCCGCGTCGCCGGCGCGACCGCCGCCAGCTTCAGCCCCCACTGCGCCCGCGTCCAGCCGGCGAAGCTGGTCCAGGGCCTCGCGGCCGCGGTCGAGCGCGCCGGCGTCCGCATCGCCGAGTCGACGACCGTCCACGAGGTCGTCCCGGGCGCCGCGCGCACCGACCGCGGCGAGGTCCGGGCCAGAACGATCCTCACCTGCCTGGAGGGCTTCACCGCCTCGCTGAAGGGTCAGCGCCGCACGTGGCTGCCGCTCAACTCGGCGATCGTCGTGACCGCGCCGCTCCCGCAGCAGGCGTGGGAGCAGATCGGCTGGGAGGGCGAGGAGCTGCTCGGCGACTCCGCGCACGCCTACATGTACGCGCAGCGGACGGCCGACGGCCGCATCGCGCTCGGCGGCCGCGGCGTCCCGTACCGCTTCGGCAGCCGCACCGACACGCTCGGCCGCACGCAGCCGGAGACGATCGCCCAGCTGACCGTGCTCCTGCACCAGTTCTTCCCCGCCCTGCAACAGCACGGCGTCCCGGTCGCACACGCCTGGTGCGGCGTGCTCGGCGTGCCGCGCGACTGGTCGGCGACCGTCCGGCTCGACCGTGCCAGCGGCCTCGGGATCGCCGGCGGCTACGTCGGCAACGGCGTCACGACCTCGAACCTGATGGGGCGGACGCTGGCGGAGCTGACGCTCGGCGAGACGACCGCCCGCACGCGGCTGCCGTGGGTCGGCCGCGAGGCGCGCCGCTGGGAGCCGGAGCCGCTGCGCTGGATCGGCGCCAACCTCGTCTACGCGCTCTACCGCACCGCCGACCGGCGCGAGGCGGCGAGCACGTCCGACCGCACGCATCCGCTGGCGCAGGTCGCCGCGCGACTGTCCGGGATGTAGGGGGTCGCTCGACAACCGGGCGAGTCGCCGCCCGGAAATCAGTAGGCTGCCGCGGCCGCCCGTCACCGGTACCCATCCGTCATAGGAAGGACGTCCGAGTGAAACTCGTGATCGGTGTCGTGCGGCCCGAGAAGGCCAACGACGTGCTCGAAGCGCTCTACCGCGCCGAGGTGCGCGGCGTCTCGATGTCGCGTGTGCAGGGCCACGGCGGCGAGCTGGACCGCGTCGAGACCTACCGCGGGACGACGGTCCAGATCGGGCTGGCCGACAAGGTCCGCTTCGAGATCGCCGTCTCCGACACGTTCGTCGACAGAACGATCGAGGCGCTCTGCGCCGGCGGTCGCACCGGCGAGGTCGGCGACGGCAAGATCTTCGTCGTCCCGCTGGAGCGGGTCGTCCGCATCCGCACCGGCGAGACCGACGTCGCCGCCGTCACCCCGGTCGGCTCATGAGCGGCCTCGTGACCGCCGCGACGACCGGCGTCGACACCGGCGACACCGCCTGGATGCTCGCCGCGACCGCGCTCGTGCTGCTGATGACGCCGGCGCTCGGCCTCTTCTACGCCGGCCTCGTGCGTGCGAAGAACACGCTCAACACGTTCATGATGTGCGTCGCCGCGATGGCGGTCGCGGTCGTCACCTGGGCCGTCGTCGGCTACTCGCTCGCGTTCGACGGCGACGGCTCGATCGTCGGCGGCTTCGGCCACCTCTTCATGCAGGACGTCACCTTCGCGCCGCGCGACGGCTCGACGATCCCGCACCTGCTGTTCTTCGCCTTCCAGGGCACCTTCTGCGTGATCACGACTGCGCTCGTCTCCGGCGCCGTCGTCGAGCGGATGCGCTTCGGGCCGTTCCTGATCTTCGCGGCGCTGTGGTCGGTGCTCGTCTACGGCGTGCTCGCCCACTGGGCGTTCGGCGGCGGCTGGCTGCAGGCCAACGGCGTGCTCGACTTCGCCGGCGGCGTGCCGGTCGAGATGGGCTCGGGCTTCTCCGCGCTCGCGGCGGCGCTCGTCGTCGGCGCGCGCAAGGACTACGGCCGCCAGGCGCTGCTCCCGCACAACGCCGTCTACGTGCTGCTCGGCGCCGGCCTGCTGTGGTTCGGCTGGTTCGGCTTCAACGGCGGCTCCGGCTTCTCGGTCGGCGACGCCTCGATCCTCGCCTTCGTCAACACCTTCCTCGCGCCGGCCGCGACGCTCGTGGTCTGGTTCGCGCTCGACCTGATCCGCGGCCGTCGCGTGACGGCGATCGGCGCGGCGACCGCGATCGTCGTCGGCTGCGTGGCGATAACCCCGGCCGGCGGCTTCGTCAGCCCCGGCTGGGCGCTCGCGATCGGCGCGGCGGCCGCGCTCCCGAGCTACTTCCTGATCGTCTGGCGCACGCGCACGCGGGTCGACGAGACGCTCGACGTGCTCGCCGCGCACGGCACCGCCGGCCTGTTCGGGATCGTCTGCATCGGCCTCGTCGCGCAGGTGTCGTGGAACGGCGTCGGCGACGGGCTCCTCTACGGCGACGCCGAGCAGCTGCTGTGGCAGCTGATCGCCGCGGTCGCCGCGCCGGCCTACGCCTTCGTCGCGACCTACGTGCTGCTGCGCGTGATCGGCGCCGTGATGCCGCTGCGCGCGACCGAGCACGAGGAGGCGATCGGGATGGACGTCACCCAGCACGGCGAGGACGCCTACGCCACGGGCGAGGGCGCGATCCTCGTCACCCCCGAGGCCGGCGAGCGCAGACCGGTGATGGTGCGCGCGTAGACGCGCTGCGCGGCCGACCGGCCGGGGCGTGCGCCGCGCTGTGCGGCGC
>JAEXXR010000062.1 GCA_023405705.1 Actinomycetes bacterium | reverse complement strand
GCGGCGGCCAGGCGGTGATCGGCGCCGTCCACGCCGAGCGGCCGGCCGTCCGCTTCCACGCGCTGTCGGTCTCCGACGCGGCCGAGGACGTCGTCGCGGTGATCCGCGCCGGCGCGCGCGGCTACGTGACGAAGTCGATCGCGCCGGCGGAGCTGCTCGACGCGATCCACCGCGTCGCCGACGGCGACGCCGTCTTCTCGCCGTGGCTGGCCGGCTTCGTGCTCGACGCCTTCGAGCCGGGCGGCGGCACCGCGGGAGCCGGCGGCGCGCCCGGCGCCTCCGCCGACCCCGAGCTCGACCAGCTGACCGCGCGCGAGCAGGACGTGCTGCTGCTGATCGCGCGCGGCTACCTGTACAAGGAGATCGCCGCGAGACTGCACATCTCCGTCAAGACGGTCGAGTCGCACGTCTCCAACGTGCTGCGCAAGCTGCAGCTCTCCAACCGCGCCGAGCTGACGCGCTGGGCCGCGCAGCGGCGGATGATCTGAGCCCGCCCCCGGCGAACGGACGGGCGGTCCGGACGCGGCTACGCCGCGGGCGTCGCGTCGTTGCGGCGCGAGCGGCGCCGCAGCAGCCAGACGACGCCCGCCAGGAACGCGAGCACGACGGCGATTCTGAGCGGCAGCGCGTACGTCTCGACGACGTTCGTCACGTCCTCCCAGTTGGCGCCGAGCTGCTTGCCGGCGTAGACCAGGATCAGGTTCCAGACGAGCGAGCCGATCGTCGTCAGGACGATGAAGCGGGTGAGGCTCATCCGCATCATGCCGGCCGGTATCGAGACGACCGAGCGCGCGATCGGGATCACGCGCGCGACCAGCACGACCCAGTCGCCCCAGCGGTCGAACCAGCGCTCGGCGCGGTCGAGGTCGTCGGCCGTGACGCGCAGCACTCTGCCCCACCGCAGCGTCAGCGGACGGCCGCCGTAGAGGCCGATCGCGTAGAGGATCAGCGCGCCGGCGAGCGAGCCGAGCGTCGCCGCCAGGACGACGAGCAGGAACTCCAGCTTGCCGGCGTCGACCTCGAAGCCGGCGAGCGGGAGGACGACTTCGGAGGGGATCGGGGGGAAGACGTTCTCGGCCACCATCGCGGCGAAGATGCCGGGGTAGCCTGCCGTCGTGACGGCGTCACGCGCCACCTCGGTGATCTTGTCGAGCACGTCGAGGAGGCTAGCGGGCGTCGCCCTCGGGCGCGTTGGCGCCAGCCCCCACGCGGGGGCTCGAGGCAGCCCCCTCCTCGCCGCCGTCGCCGGCTCCCGCGACCGCGACAGCCGGCTCCGCGCCGGCCTTGCGCCGCCGCGCCTTTCGCTGCGGCCGCTTCACGCGCACCTCCTGCGCGAGGTAGTAGGAGCCGATCACGAACGCCATCGCCGCGACCTGCGCGCCGACCGTCTCCCACGTCGGGTAGATGCCGAACCAGAGGCTCATCCAGTACGGCGGGTCGAACGACATCGGCGTGATCGGCAGCCAGCCGGTCCCCTGCATCGTGCGCGCGGTCTGCCCGACCATCACGACGAGCACGAAGCCGATCATCACGCCCGTCACTATCAGCATCTTCTTGTAGGGCAGCTTGCGCTGGAGCGCGAAGGTGAGGACGGCGACGCCGAGCACCATCGCGAGCCCCAATCCGGCGCCCTCGACGACGGTCGCGGTGCCGGCGCTCAGCTCCAGCGACTGGAGGAAGAGGACGGTCTCGAAGCCCTCGCGGTAGACGCTCGTGAGGCCGAGCAGGATCAGCCCGATCACCTGCGCGGAGAGGAAGCCGACCTTGTCGAATCTCTCCAGCCGCCTGCGCTGGCGATGGAACTTGCCGATCCACTCCGACCAGTAGACCTTGTGGAAGAACCAGTTGGTGATCAGCAGCAGGACGGCGATCGCGATCAGGCCGACGATCGCCTCCAGCTTCTCGCCGTACTGATCCAGCGAGGTGAGGATCGTCTGCGCCAGCGCCCAGGTGATCAGCGAGGCGAGCAGGCCGAGGCCGGCGCCGATCAGCACCGGCCGCCGCATCCGCCGCTTGGCGCCGACGAACGAGGCGGTGATCGCGGCGAGGATCAGCACCGCCTCCAGCCCCTCGCGGAAGACGAGGATCGCCGAGTTGACGACGACCTGCGCCTTGTTGGCGCTGTCGCCGAGCGTCGCGGCCGAGTCGGCGAGCTTCTCGTCGAGCACGAGCCGCGTCTCGTGGATGTCGCGGCGCGAGGCGCGCCGGTCGATCAGCTTCGCGAGCCCCTCCTGGTCGAGCGCGCCGAACCAGATCAGCCCCTCGACGTCGAGCGCGAGCCCGGGGTCGAACGCCTTCAGCCGCCGCTCGGGGCCGAACTCGAAGAAGGCGTACGCCTCCAGCCGCGCCTGCTCGGCCTGCTGGTACTGGCCGGCGCCGGCGGCCGCCTCCATGCGGTCGAGCGTCAGCGCGATCAGGTCGTAGTCGGACTCGTCGGTCTCCTCCTGCCAGGCCGACGGCATCACCGCCTCCAGCCCGTCCTCGATCTGCTTGGTCAGGTCCTCGACCTCACCGGGATCGGTGACGCCCTCGGTTCTTCTCGTCGCCTCGTCGACGATCGCGCCAAGCTGGTCGAGCTGGCCCGCGACCTGCTCGGTCGTGCGCGGGTCGCGCTTGGCGAGCGTCGCCTGCAGGTCCTGGAAGGCCGCGACGGCGCCTCTCTGAAAGGCGTCGGCCTCCTGGATCTCGAAGTCGAGCGTGACGCGCCCGTCCTTCACGCCGCGGCCGTACTCGACCGGCACGAGCGCGAGGAAGCGCAGCAGCTGCTGGGCGCGGCGGGCGGCCTCCTCCTCGGTGAACGGCGCGGCGGTGAAGCCCTGCTGGGAGGCGACCGCGGCGGCGCGCGCCGCCTTGAAGGTCTCTGGGTCGCCTCTCAGCGCCGCGCGCTGCATCCGCGCGAAGGCGGCGAGCGCGCGGTCGGCTCTCGCGTCGCCCATGTCCTGGACGTAGCGCGGCAGCAGGATCGCGAAGTAGCCGGCCGCCTGCGCGGCCGCCTCGGCGCGGCGGTTGGGCAGGTCGCGGTCCTCGCCGCGGGCGGCGTCGTCGAGCAGCTCGCGCAGCCGCGCCTGGTAGGCGTCGAGCAGGTCCTTCGCGACGATCTCGCCCGCCTCGGCCGGCGGGATCCTGCTGCTCGCCAGCTGCCGGACGGCGAGGGTGGCGTCGCCGCCGGGACGGGTGAAGCGGGTCGCGGTGCGGAACTCGCGCAGCAGCAGCCAGGCGCGCGCGGTCGCGGCGTCGCCGTCCCTGATCGCGTCGAGCGTGACGACGTAGGCGCCGGCGAACAGCGCCGCGCGGATCTCGCCGCGGGCGCCGGCGAGCGCTGCC
>JAEXXR010000053.1 GCA_023405705.1 Actinomycetes bacterium | reverse complement strand
GCCCGGGCCTGCTGGTGCTGCTCGGCGTCACCCACGGCGACGGCGAGCGCGAGGCCCGGCGGATCGCCGAGAAGGTCCGCGCGCTGCGCGTCTTCCCCGACGCCGACGGTCGCATGAACGAGCCGCTCGGCGCGCGCGAGGTGCTGTGCGTCAGCCAGTTCACGCTCTACGGCGACACGCGCAAGGGAACGCGGCCGAGCTATGTCGCCGCCGCCGGGCCCGACGTCGCGGCGCCGCTGTACGAGCGCGTCTGCGAGCTGCTCGGCGCGCAGCGCGGCGTCTTCGGCGCGCAGATGGAGGTCGAGCTGGTCAACGACGGCCCGGTGACGCTGACGATCGAGGTCGCGCCGGCCGAGCAGCCCGCTCCGCCCGCCCCTCAGTAGGCTCCCGCCATGCCGCCGACCGATCGCTACGTCATCCGCTTCGCGGCCGAGCCGCCGCAGGAGACGCTCCCCTACGGCCGCTGGGCCGAGACGCTGAGAAGCTGGTTCCTCGCCGCCGTCAACGAGATCGACCCCGGCGAGGAGGAGCTGGGCGAGCCCGGCGAGATCGTCTGGTTCCCCGATCGCGGCTGGGGCGGCCGCACCTACGTGCCGGCGACGGCGCGCACCTCGAACGGCCTGGAGCTGTACGGCTACGTCTCCTTCGCCGAGGACGAGCACGGCGCGCCCGACGACTTCGCCGCGCACGCCGACTTCACCTCCGACATCGCCGACGACAACCCCGAGTGGCAGATCGACGTCAACGAGGAGGTCGTCGGCAGCTGGAAGGGCGAGAACGGCAGCACCGCCGACATGACGCTGATCTGGGGCATCCCGCTCGTCAAGAACGGCGCCGTCGTGACCGCCGAGCTGGCCGACCTCGCCGTCGACCAGTGCGCGCTCGTCGACTACCGCTTCACGCTGATCGCGCCGGACGCCTACCGCGAGGACTTCCTCGACGTGAAGCTGTTCTCGGCCGCCGGCGAGGAGCTGGCGCGCGAGAGCCTCTACGTCGAGGACGACGAGGAAGAGGAAGAGGCGTAGGCGCGACCGGCCCGCGGCCCCCGCGCGTCGCTGCTGCCGCTCAGCTGTAGCGCACGCGCGGGTCGAGGAAGGCGTAGGCGACGTCGACCACCAGGTTGGCGACGACGACGAACAGCGCCGCCAGCAGCACCGTCCCCTGGATCACCGGGAAGTCGGCGTAGGCGATCGCGTCGAGCCCCAGCCGGCCGATGCCGGGGACGTTGAAGACCGCCTCGGTCAGCAGCGCCCCGCCCAGCAGCACGCCGAGGTCGACGCCGAGCAGCGTCACGACCGGCGTGATCGCGACGCGCACACCGTGGCGCATCACCACCCGCCGCTCGGAGATCCCCTTCGCGCGCGCCGTGCGGACGAAGTCCTGGCCCATCGTCTCGGTCAGGCTGGTCCGCAGCAGGCGCGCGTAGATGCCGGCGAACGAGCCGGCGAGCACGAGCCACGGCAGCAGCAGGGAGCCGAACCAGGCGCGCGGGTCCTCGGTCAGCGGCACGTAGGAGTTGGCGCCCGGCAGCAGCGGGAAGCGGCCGATGTCGTCGGCGAACAGGTAGAGCGCGAGCAGCCCGACCCAGTAGACCGGCGCCGAGATCGCGACGAGCGCGCCGCCCATCAGCACGCGGTCGAGCCAGCTGCGGCGCCGCAGCGCCGAGAGGATCCCGATCGGCGTCGCGATCGCCAGCCACAGCACGGCCGCGCCGAGCGCCAGCGCGAGCGTCGCCGGCAGCCGGTCCCACAGCAGCGTCGAGACCGGCGCGCTGCTGTACCAGCTGTAGCCGAGGTCGAAGTGGAGGACGACGCCCTTCACGTAGGTCCAGAACTGGACGTAGACGGGCTCGTCGAGTCGCAGCTGCTCGCGGATGCGCGCGAGCGTCTCCGGCGAGGCGTCTCTGCCGGCCCGCAGCAGCGCCGGGTCGCCCGACGGCAGCAGGAAGAAGAGGACGAAGGTGAGCGCGCAGACGAGCAGCAGCAGCGCCGCCCCCCACAGGAGGCGGCGCACGACGTAGCGCGTCATCGCCGGCGCGCCCCCGCCGCGGGGGTGCGCCGGCGCCCGCCCGTAGCCGCTATCTCAGCGAGCTGAAGGCGAAGTCGCAGTGCCCCTGGTTCCAGACCTGGTACGCGCAGCGGACGTCCTCCGAGGAGATGACCGGCTGCTTGTCCCACAGCCACGGGATCGCGGCACCGGTCTCGGTGATCATGCCGTCGATCTTCGCCCACGCGTCCGCGCGTTCCTGCTTGTCGACGAGCAATTCCGCTCTCGCCATCGCCGCGTTGATTCTCGGGTCGTCGAGCTGCGGCCAGTTCGGGTTGCCCTCGGGGAGGATCGCCGCGCCGTTGAAGGCGGCGTCGAGGACGGTCTGCGGGTCGTCGAAGTCACGCGCCCACCCGAGGTTGGGGCAGACCTCGGCCTCGGCTCTCGGCACGGTGCAGAATCTGCCGTACATCGTGCCGGAGTCGACCAGCCGCAGCTTCGTTTTGAAGCCGAGCGATCTGAGCGTCTCGTCGAAGATCTGCGCGTTCTTGTTCGACGGGTCGCCGGAGTCGCCGATCACGTCGATCGTCTCGGTCCCGGTGTATCTGCCGTCCGGATATCCGGCCGCCGCGAGGTATCTTCTCGCCAGCTCCATGTCGCCGTCCGGGTTCGCGAGGAAGTCGACGCCCGGACCCTCCATCCCGCCGGCCTCCTCGAAGCCGGAGACGCCGGGGTAGAGGAAGTGGGTCGCCGGGTCGCCGAGCACCTCGCCGCCGCGCACGAGCCGCATCTGGTTGCGGTCGAGCGCCGCCCCGACCGCCTTGCGCAGGTTCGCGTCGTCGAACGGCGGGATCTGCGTGTTGAGCGCCGCGTAGCGCGAGCCGGCGCCGGGGCTGAAGAAGATCTGCTGCGGATGCCGCTCGACCGCACGCTTGATCAGCGCCGCCGTCGGCGTGTCGCCGAGCGTCATCCCGCTGCCGTCGAGCACCTGGCGGCCGGCGACGTTCGGGTCGTTGCCGACCGACCACTCGACGCCGTCGAGGTAGGCCGGCCGGTCGTCGGTCGCGGGATCCCAGTTGGGGTTGCGCTCGAGCACGTATCTGCGGCCGGGGACGAGGCCCTCGCCGAGCACTCTGCCGCTCGCGTCGGCCTTGAAGCGGTACGGCCCGGTCGCGACCTGGTGGTTGACGTACTGGCTCGTCTCGCCTTCTCTGACCTGGTCGAATCTGCGCGCGTACTCCGGCGGGACCGGAGCCGACAGCGGCAGCACCATCGCCTCCGCCATCAGGCCGCCGGTCGGCTTCGTCAGTCTGAAGACGATCGTCTGGTCATCAGGCGTCGTGATGCCGGCGATCGGGGCGCCGTTCGCTCTGTCGGCGCCGACCACGTCGCCGTAGTAGGTGCCGGCGTAGCCGTTGGAGACGGCCGGGTTGAAGCCGCGCTCGATCGCGTACTTGACGTCGGCGGAGACGACCTCGCGATTCACCGGCGGGCTGTATCTGACGCCTCTGCGGATTCTCACCGTGACGGTTCTGCCGTCCTGCGCGACCTCCGGCGGGCCCTCGGCCAGGTCCGGGACGGCCGTCTGCGGGTCCTCGGGCGCGTAGCGGTAGAGCGGGCGGGTCGTCGCCGTGAGGAAGTTCAGGGGCGCGCTGGAGTAGGTCACGCCGGAGTCGATCGGCGGCGCCACGTCCTCCTCGGTGACGACTCTCAGGATGCCGCCTCTTCTCCCGCCTGCGCCGTCGTCGCCGCTCGCGGTCGTCGCCGCGGCGGTCCCGGCCGTGCCGCCGCCGTCGTCGTCGGAGCCGCCGCAGGCGGCGAGGGTGGAGGAGAGGGCGAGGCAGAGGAGGCCCGTCAGGAGCGTCCGTGTGACGATCCGGGGCATGGCCGGTCCTTTCATCGTCTGAGGGGGATTTGTCTTCACCGTGTCGTCATCGGGTCGAGTGCGTCCTGCACGCCGTCACCCAGCACGTTGAACGCCATCACGGTGACGAGCAGCGCAAGGCCGGGGAACAGCATGTACCACCATTGCGTATCGAAATTGGGTGCGGCGTCCGCGATCATCGAGCCCCAACTGGGCGTCGAAGGCGACACTCCAACTCCCAAGAAGGACAACGCCGCCTCCAACAAGATCGTCTGCGGGATGATCACACTTGAGTAGACGATCACGGTCGGCAGCAGGTTGGGAAGCACCTCACCGATCAGGATCCGTCGATCGGAGGCGCCGGAAGCCCGCGCCGCGTCGACGAACTCGCGCTCCCGCAGCGACAGCACCTGCCCGCGCACGACGCGCGCGACGACCGTCCAGCCGACCGCCACGACGACCAGCATCACGGTCCGCAGCCCCGGCTGGACCAGCCCGCCGGCGCAGCCCTCGCCGAAGGTGCAGGCGGCGGCGATGCCGAGGCCGAGCAGCAGCACCGGCACCGACAGGACGACGTCGACGAGCCCCTGGAGCAGCATGTCGACCCAGCCGCGGTACCAGCCGGCGACGAGCCCGAGCGCCGTGCCGAGCACGACCGCCAGCGCCGTCCCGGCGATCCCGACGAACAGCGAGACGCGCGCTCCGTGGAGCGTGCGCGAGAAGACGTCGCGGCCGAAGTCGTCGACGCCGAAGGGGTGCGCGCCGCTCGGCCCGGCCGGGGCGCCGAAGGCGTCGAGCGCGCCGGTGTCGCGCGCGTTCGGCTCGGGGAGGCCGAGCAGGCTGACGATCAGCGGCGCGAAGATCGCGGCCAGCAGCAGCACGACCACGACGACGAGCGCCGCCATCGCAGCGCGGTCGCGGCGCAGGCGCCGCCAGAACAGCTGCGCCGGCGTGCTGCCGGGGGCCGCGAGGGCGGCCGCGCGGTCGCCGAGCAGCTCGGGCGCGCCGACGCTCACGAGTCGGCCTCAGCCGCTCGTCGTGCCTCTCGTCGCGCTGCCTCGTTCATCGTCGCATCCCGAACTGACCGACCCGGGTCACTGTTCGCGCGGCGGGGCGCAACTCCTGTTCGGACCGAGACATAGCACAGGCTCACGGCGTATACATGAACCATTACGCTGTGCCTCGCGCCCCGATAGCTCAGCTGGATAGAGCGACTCCCTCCTAAGGAGTAGGTCCCTGGTTCGACTCCAGGTCGGGGCATACCGTCGCCGGTTGCCCCGCGCCTCTCCAGCACTGCGTGTCGCAGCGCACGACACGCGCCCATGGTCGCGGGCATGCTGTGCACCACGTGCACGGCATCGCCCGCGACCACCTGCGGCTGCGCAGCCGCCTCGACGCGCTCCGCCGCGCGGCGCTCCCGATCGCGCAGGCGGCGCTGGCGGCCGGGCTCGCGTGGCTGATCGCGACCGAGGTCTTCGACCACGCGCGGCCGTTCTTCGCCCCGATCGCGGCGATCATCTGCCTCGGCGCGACCCACGTCGAGCGCGGCAGGCGGACGGTCGAGCTGATCGTCGGCGTGACGCTCGGGATCGCGGTCGGCGACCTGCTGATCGCGGCGATCGGCGTCGGCACCTGGCAGCTGATGCTGGTGATCGCGCTCGCGATGGGCGCCGCGGTCTTCCTCGGCGGCGGCCCGCTGCTGATCACCCAGGCCGGCGTCTCGGCGATCCTCGTCGTGACGCTGCAGCCGCCGACGGAGGGGATCTACTTCGACCGCATGATCGACGCGCTCACCGGCGGCCTCGTCGGGCTCGCCGTCAGCGTCGTGCTGCCGGTCGACCCGCTCGCACTCGCGCGGCGGACGGCCAGACCGCTGCTGAGCGAGCTGGCGGAGGCACTCGACGCGGTCGCCGCCGCGCTCGCGGACGGCGACGCGGCCGCCGCCGAGC
>JAEXXR010000029.1 GCA_023405705.1 Actinomycetes bacterium | reverse complement strand
GGTGACGACGACGGCGCGTTCAGCCTCGGCGTCGTGCTCGACGCGCGCGGCGACGCCGACGGCGCCGAGGCCGCCTGGCGCCGCGCCGACGAGCGCTGGCATGCGGGAGCTGCCACCAACCTCGGCTTCGTGCTCTACGAACGCGGCGACCTCGCCGGCGCCGAGGCGGCGTGGCGTCGCGCCGACGAGCGCGGGGACGACGACGGTGCGTACAACCTCGGCGCCCTCCTGTACGAGCGCGGCGACCTCGCGGCGGCCGAAGCCGCTTGGCGGCGGGCCGGCGAGCGCGGCCATCCGGCGGCCCCCGCCAGCCTCCGCGCCCTCCTGCGGCGCCTGACGGACTGACACGGAGGAGCGCGGCCGGCGGCTCGGGTCGGTCGCGCCGAGCGCGGCGGCGCCGTCTGACCGCGCCGCGTTCGATACAGACCTGTATCTGATACGGTCTCGAATTGTGAACGAGAGCGTTCAGGAGAGGGGGAGACCGGCGCGCGTGACGAGACGGCGCGCGGAGACGCGGCGGCGGCTGCTGGAGGCCGCGATGGACGTCTTCGCCGAGGAGGGGTTCGGGCGCGCGAGCGTCGAGGAGGTCTGCGCCCGCGCGGGCTACACGCGCGGCGCCTTCTATTCGAACTTCGCGTCGCTCGACGAGCTGTTCCTGGCGATGTGGCAGCAGCAGACGGACGCGCTGCTGGCCGCCGCCGCGCAGGCGCTCGACGACGCCACCGTCCAGCCGGTCACCTCGCTGGAGGACGGGATCGACCGCTTCATGTCGGTCGTCGTCGTCGACGACCGCTGGTTCCGCATCCAGTCCGAGTTCAACGCACACGCCCTGCGCACCCCGGGGCTGCGCGCCGTCGTGGCGGAGCGGGAGGCGGCGATCGCCCGCCTGCTGCTGCCGTTCCTCGACCGCGCGCTCGCACACGTCGGCCGGCGCGTCGTCGTCGACCGCGACACGTTCGCGGCGGCGCTCGTCGCCGTCCATGACGGGACCGCGGCACAGGTCCTCGTCGAACCCGACACGGCGCTCGCGCGCGAGCGCCGCCGCAACCTGTTCCTCGCCGTCGTCGGCGCCTACACCGAGAAGGATGTGCCGCATGCAAGACCCTGATGTCATCGTCGTCGGCGCCGGCCTCGCCGGGCTGGTCGCGGCCCACGAGCTCGTCAAGGGCGGGCGCCGCGTCCTGATCCTCGACCAGGAGAACCGCAGAAATCTCGGCGGCCAGGCGTGGTGGTCGCTCGCCGGCCTCTTCTTCGTCGACAGCCCCGAGCAGCGGCGCGCCGGCATCAGAGACTCCTACGAGCTGGCGCTCGCCGACTGGCTCGGCTCCGCCGGCTTCGACCGCGAGCACGAGGACCGCTGGCCGCGCAGATGGGCGGAGGCGTACGTCCGCTTCGCCGCGACAGAGAAGCGCCAGTACCTGCGCGACCTCGGCCTGCGCACGCTGCCCGTCCCGGGCTGGGCCGAGCGCGGCTCCGGCGTCGCCGGCGGCCACGGCAACTCGGTCCCGCGCTTCCACCTGACGTGGGGGACCGGGCCGGAGCTGGTGCGCGTCTTCCAGGAGCCGATCGAGGCGGCCGAGCGCAGAGGCCTCGTCGAGTTCGGCTTCCGCCACCGCGTCGACGAGCTGATCGTCGAGGACGGCGCCGTCGTCGGCGTGCGCGGCGGCGTGCTGTCGCCGTGCGACGAGCTCGACCGCGGCGTCGCCTCGCCGCGCACCGAGATCGGCGCCTTCGAGCTGCGCGCCAAGGCCGTGATCGTCAGCTCCGGCGGGATCGGGCACGACTTCGACCTGATCCGCAGAAGCTGGCCGCGCGAGCGGATGGGCGAGCCGCCGCGCGACATGATCGCGGGCGTCCCCGCCTACGTCGACGGGCGGATGCTCGGGATCAGCGAGTCGGCCGGCGCGAGCATCGTCAACCGCGACCGCATGTGGCACTACCCGGAGGGCCTGCGCAACTGGGACAGCGTCTGGCCCAACCACGCGATCCGCATCATCGCGGGGCCGTCGTCGATGTGGTTCGACGCGCTCGGCCGGCGGCTGGAGGCGCCGTTCTTCCCCGGCTTCGACGCGCTCGGGACGCTCAGACGGATCCTCTCGACCGGCCACGACCACTCGTGGTTCATCCTCGACGAGTCGATCATCTCGCGCGAGTTCGCGCTGTCGGGCTCCGAGCAGAACCCCGACATCACCGGCAAGGACCTGCGCAAGGCCGCCCGCTCCCGTCTCAGCTCCGCGACGCCGCCGCCGGTCGCCGCGTTCAGAGAGCACGGGATCGACTTCGTCGTGCGCGAGAACGTCCGCGACCTCGTCGCCGCGATGAACGAGCTGGAGCCCGGCACGCCGCTGAACGCGGCCGAGATCGAGCGCCAGATCCGCCTGCGCGACCGCGAGATCGACAACAAGTTCGGCAAGGACGCGCAGGTGATGGCGATCCGCAACGCGCGCAAGTACCGCCCCGAGCGGACCCGCATCGCCAAGCCGCACAAGCTGCTCGACCGCGAGCACGGGCCGCTGATCGCCGTGCGCCTCAACGTCTGCACGCGCAAGACGCTCGGCGGGCTGGAGACCGACCTCGACTCGAAGGTCCTGCGGCCCGACGGCGCGCCGTTCCCCGGCCTGTACGCGGCCGGCGAGGTCGCCGGCTTCGGCGGCGGCGGCGTCCACGGCTACAACGCGCTGGAGGGCACGTTCGTCGGCGGCTGCATCTTCTCCGGCCGGCAGGCCGGCCTCGCGCTCGTGCGCGAGCTGGCGGAGGCGTCGGTGCGCGGCGACGCCGCGCCGGCCGCGCAGCCGCCCTGAGCGCAGGTCGGCGCATCGCATCGTTCGGTTCCGAGCACCCTGCATGACGTGCCCGGAACCGAACGCAGCGCCCTGATCGTCACCGACATGCTGAACCCCTACGACCACGACGACGCGGACGTGCTCGCGGAGAGCGCGGCCGGGATCGTCAGGCCGCTCGCCGACCTGATCGCGCGGGTGCGGCAGGACGACGACGTCGAGATCGTCTACGTCAACGACAACCACGGCGACTACGCCGCCTCGCGCGAGCAGCTCGTCGAGCGCGCGCTGCACGGCAGGCATCCCGAGCTGGTCGAGCCGATCGTGCCCGACGAGGCGCACGACCTGCTGATCAAGCCGCGCCACAGCGCCTTCTACGGCACGCCGCTGGAGCACCTGCTGCGCGAGCGCGGCGTCGAGCGCGTGATCCTCGTCGGCCAGGTGACCGAGCAGTGCGTCCTCTACACGGCGCTCGACGCCTACGTGCGCAGACTGACGGTGCAGGTCGTCACCGACGGCGTCGCCTACATCGACCGCGAGCTGCACGACGCCGCGCTGCGGATGATGGAGCGCAACATGCGCGCCGAGCTGGTGTCGGCGGCCGACTGCCTGCGCTGAGCGTCGCCGGCCGGCTGTCCGCCGGGCCGCGCTGTTAGCCGGCTGCGCGCCGGGGTACGGAGGCGGCCATGAAGATCGGCTGCTTCCTCTCCAGCGAGGAGTTCGGGCCTCGAGACCTCGTCGAGCTGGCGGTGCGCGCCGAGCAGGCGGGCTTCTCGGGGCTGTGGATCTCCGACCACTACCACCCGTGGAACGACGAGCAGGGCCACAGCCCGTTCGTCTGGACCGCGATCGGCGCGATCGCGCAGGCGACCGACCTGCCGCTCGGCACCGGCGTCACCTGCCCGACGATCCGCATCCACCCGGCCGTCGTCGCGCACGCGGCGGCGACCAGCGCGATCCTGCTCGGCGGCCGCTTCACCTTCGGGGTCGGCTCCGGCGAGGCGCTCAACGAGCACGTCCTCGGCGACCGCTGGCCCGGCGCCGACGAGCGGATCGAGATGCTCGAGGAGGCGATCGAGGTGATGCGCAAGCTGTGGAGCGGCGAGGTCGTCAGCCACCGCGGCCGCCACTACACGGTCGAGCACGCCCGCCTCTACGACGTGCCGGAGAGCCCGCCGCCGGTGCTCGTCTCCGGCTTCGGGCCGAAGGCGACGAGGATGGCCGCACGCGTCGCCGACGGCTTCGTCACCACGACCCCGGACAGAGAGCTGATCTCGCGGTACCGGCAGGAGGGCGGCCGCGGCGTCGTGCAGGCCGGCGCGAAGGTCTGCTTCGGCCCCGACGAGGCCGAGGCGGTCAAGACGCTCCACCGCCTGTGGCCCAACGAGCAGCTGCCCGGCGAGCTGGCGCAGGTGCTGCCGACGCCCGAGCACTTCATGCAGGCGAGCGAGCTGGTGGCCGAGGAGCAGATCGCGGGGTCGCCGGTGCCGTGCGGTCCCGATCTCGACCAGCACCTGGAGGCGCTGCGGGCCTACGAGCAGGCCGGCGTCGACGAGCTGTACGTGCAGCAGGTCGGGCCGCTGCAGGACGCCTTCTTCGACACCTGGGCGAAGGAGATCCTGCCGCGCTTCGAGCGGGGGCCGGTGCGCTGAGCCTGGTTCGCGACGGGAGGTCCGGGTACGGGTGCGCCATCCCCGACGCACCCGACCCCGACGAAAGGAGCCGGCGATGAAGGCGGTCGCTTGGCATGGCACCCACGACGTTCGCGTCGACGACGTGCAGGACCCCACGATCGAGCAGCCGACCGACGCGATCGTCAGCGTCACCTCGACGGCGATCTGCGGCTCGGACCTGCACCTCTACGAAGTGCTCGGCGCCTTCATCGACGCCGGCGACGTCCTCGGCCACGAGCCGATGGGGATCGTCCAGGCGGTCGGCTCCGAGGTCACCCACATCAGACCGGGCGACCGCGTCGTGATCCCGTTCAACGTCTCCTGCGGCCACTGCTGGATGTGCGGCAGAGGGCTGCAGTCGCAGTGCGAGACGACGCAGGTGCACGAGTACGGCACCGGCGCCGCGCTGCTCGGCTACACGAAGCTGTACGGCCAGGTCCCCGGCGGGCAGGCCGAGCTGCTGCGCGTGCCGCAGGCCCAGTACGGGCCGATCAAGGTTCCCGAGGGCACGCCCGACGACCGCTTCCTCTTCCTCTCCGACGTGCTGCCGACCGCCTGGCAGGCGGTCGAGTACGCCGACATCCCGCAGGGCGGCAGCGTCGCCGTGCTCGGCCTCGGCCCGATCGGGGAGATGTGCACGCGGATCGCCCAGCACCGCGGCGCCGGGACCGTGATCGGGATCGACCTGGTGCCGGAGCGGCTGGAGCGCGCCCGCGCGCACGGCGTCGTCGCGCTCGACCTCGAGCACGAGGGCGACGGGCTCGCCGGCCACGTGCGCGAGCTGACCGAGGGCCGCGGCCCGGACTCGGTGATCGACGCGGTCGGGATGGAGGCGCATGGCGCGCCGATCGGGCGGCTGGCGCACAAGCTGACCTCGCTGCTGCCGGACGTCGCCGCGCAGAAGCTGATGACGACCGCCGGCATCGACCGCCTCAGCGCGCTCCACACCGCGATCGAGCTGGTGCGGCGCGGCGGCACGCTGTCGCTGGCCGGCGTCTACGGCGGCGCGGCCAGCCCGATGCCGCTGCTGCAGCTGTTCGACAAGCAGATCACGGTGCGCCAGGGCCAGGCGAACGTCCGCCGCTGGATCGACGACATCCTGCCGCTGCTGACCGGCGACGGCGACCCGCTCGGCGTCGACGACTACGCGACCCACCGCGTCCCGCTCGACCAGGCGCCGCACGCCTACGAGATCTTCCAGAAGAAGCAGGACGGCTGCTTCAAGGTCGTGCTGAAGCCGTGACGTGAGACGGGGCCGCTTCGCCTGCCGGTCGCGCGGCGGGCGCGGGCCTCGCCCGGCACGGCTCGGTCTCAGACCGCCAGCGGCTGAAGCGCCGCGACGGCGGCGATCACCTCGTCGGCCTCGATCGCGAGCAGTGCGGGGTCCGGGCGGTCGGCGTGGGGGTCGCCGGAGGGCACGCCCGCACCCGCGTGCGGATGCCAGAGGACGACGTGCTGCGCGCGGTCGGGCGGTGGGCCCCAGACCACGGGCGAGGTCGGTCCGAAGAGGACGACCGAGGGGGTGCCGAGCGCGGTCGCGAGGTGGGCGACGCCGCTGTCGCCGCAGATCACGCGGCCGGCGGCGGCGACGAGGCGGGCGAGGCCGGCGAGGCCGGTCGTGCCGGCG
>JAEXXR010000028.1 GCA_023405705.1 Actinomycetes bacterium | reverse complement strand
TGACGTTCCTGGTGCAGCACGCGGCCGGTCTCTCCGGCATGCCGCGGCGCGTCTACCAGTACCCGGCCGATGCGGGCCTGACCCTGTACAACCAGATCTCGACGGTCGGCTCGTTCGTGCTCGGCCTCGGCATCCTGCTGTCGGTCATCAACTTCGTCCGCAGCTACAAGGTCGGCGCCGTCGCCGGTCCGGACCCGTGGAAGGGCAACACCCTCGAGTGGTTCACGACCTCGCCGCCGCCGGTCAACAACTTCGACGAGATCCCGCGCGTCCGCTCCGTCGAGCCGATGAAGGACATCCGCCGCCAGGTGGAGCGTCAGTCCGGCATCGAGCACGATTCGGTCACGCAGCCGTCGACGACCGCGTAGGCTCTCCTTCGTGGAAGCGTCGCGCGTCACCTCCCCCGTCAAGCCGGCGCACGCCCTCAGCGGCGTGCGCCAGGTGGTCGCGGACTACGTCACCCTGACGAAGCCGCGAGTCCAGCTGCTGCTGCTGCTGACGACGGTGGCGACGATGGAGATCGCCGGCAGCCCCTCGTTCGGGCTGATCGTCCTGACGGTCATCGGCGGGTATCTGTCGGCGGGTGGCGCCGGCGCGGTCAACCACTGGTACGACCGCGACATCGACGCGAAGATGGCGCGGACGGCCAACCGGCCGATCCCCTCCGGCCGCGTCAGCCCGCGCGCGGCGCTGATCTACGGCTTCTCGCTGCAGGTCGCGTCGTTCGTGCTGCTGTCGCTGACGGTCAACATCCTGGCGGCGGCCTTCGCGCTCGCCGGCTTCCTCGGCTACGTCTTCATCTACACGCTGTGGCTGAAGCGCTCGACGCCGCAGAACATCGTGATCGGCGGGGCCGCCGGCGCCGTCCCGCCGCTCGTCGGCTGGGTCGCGACGACCGGCTCCTTCGACCCGGCGGCGCTCTACCTGTTCGCGATCGTCTTCTACTGGACGCCCCCGCACTTCTGGGCGCTGAGCCTCCGCATGAAGGACGAGTACGCGGCCGTCGGCGTGCCGATGCTGCCCGTCGTCCGCGGCGAGGACGAGACGCGCCGACAGATCACGCTCTACACCTTCCTGCTGGTCGCGGTGACCTTCCTGCCGTTCGCCGGCCAGCTGTTCGACGGCATCTACGCCGCCTGCGCGGCGATCCTCGGCGGCTGGTTCCTGTGGCTCGCCGTCAGACTGCAGCGCAACCCCAGCCCCGCCTCCGCGCTGAAGCTGTACCTCTTCTCGATGCTCTACCTCGCGCTGCTGTTCGGCGCGATGGTGGCGGATGTGAAGCTCTAGACCTCTTAGACTTGGCCCCTCCGCCTCCCCTCTTCCCCACCCCGACACCGAACTGGAACCATGGACCGACGTCTCGCTCGTAAGAACATCCGCTCGGCGCTGATCGCCACGGCCGTCTGCGTCTTCATGTTCGGCGCGTCGTTCCTGGCCGCCGCGATCTACATCTCCTAGTCATGAGCCAGATCCAGCCCGAGCAGACTCCGCCGCCCGTCGGCGAGGAGATTCACCTTCCCGGCCCGAGCCTCCTGCCGTTCTTCAACGCGGTCGGCATCACGGTCGCGATCATCGGCATCACGACCAGCATCTTCGTCCTGGTCGCGGGCCTGCTGATCTTCCTCTACACGACGATCCGCTGGATCGCCGACACCCGCCGCGACATCGCTCACCTGCCGCTCGAGCACTCGCACGGCCCCGGCGACCACCACTAGGCGCGAGACGCACACCCGGCAGCACGTCGAACGGCGCCCCTCGGGCGCCGTTTCTCGTCGTGGAGCGCTCGTCTCCCGCCGCCTCGCGACGCGCCGGCCGGTCGCGCACCGGCCCCGGACGTGCGAACGGCGCCCCCACGACGCCGTTCGCCACTGTCTCTGTCCGGCCGTCTGCAGGCGGCCGGTTGTGCTCGATGACGGCTGGCCCGCCGGCTAGCGGGCCGTCGCCGCGCCGCCGGCGAGGGGAACGGCGCAGACGGCGCCGTCCTCCGTCCAGCAGCGCACCACATCGCGCATCGAGAGCACGCCGACCAGCTCTCCGCCCTCGACGACGATCAGGTGGCGGAAGCCGCCGCGCACCATCTCGCAGGCCGCCTGCTCCAGCGACCAGTCGGGGGCAGCGAAGACGAGGTCGCTCGTGAGGTGGTCCGCGACCAGCTCACGGTCGGGATCGAGCCCGCGTCCGATCGCGGCAAGCACGTCGCGTTCGGTCAGCAACCCGGGCCCGGGCTGCTCAGGGTCGAGCACGATCGCGGATCCGATGGACCTCGCATGCATCAGCTCAGCCGCCTCCCGGAGCGTGTGCCCCGGACCGACGGTGAGCGACGTGGCCGACATCCCCTCGCGTACCTGCATCGCCGCCTCCGTAGTCGCTTGCAACGATTGCATCAAGCATAACCAGTTGCCGGGATGCCCACACGCCTTTGTGTCGAACGCGGCTTTCTCCCTGCTCCTGCCCGCTTTCGACGGTCCGCAAGCACGTGCGTACCCAAAGGCGTCTGGTGCGCCAGGATGACGGGGATGCGCCACCCAGACCATCCAAAAGTGGTCCTCGCTCCGTATCTCTGATCGGTGCCAACGCAACGACCAGGAACAGTCCGCCACCGCACGCAGCTCTACAACGAGGCCGTGCGGATCGTCGAGGCCGAATACGCCTCCGACCTCGAGCTCGACGACATCGCGCGCCGCGTCGCGTCGTCGCGCCGTCAACTGCAGCGAGCGTACGCCGAGATCGGCGACACGACGTTCCGCGAGCATCTCACGAGAGTGCGCATGGAGCGCGCCGCCGAGCTGCTGGCGAACGGGTCGCTGACCGTCCGGGAAGTCGCTCGCCGCGTCGGCTACCGCCAGCCGGCGCAGTTCGCCAAGACCTTCCGCCGCCATCTCGGCGCGGTTCCCTCGGCGTACCGCGCCCGCGCTCGCGAGAGCTCGCCGCCGCCATCGCAGCGCGCGGCCTGACGGCGCCCTCCCCGCTCGCTCGTCGTCGATCGGCGCGCCGGTTCCCGGACCTGCGCGCCGATACCCGTTGCGCGGCTTTTGCACGCTCTGACGGGGGTTTCCGGTCTTCCTCCCGACCAGGTTTGCGGTAGGTCCTCCGACTCGCTTAGGATCGGCAGCGGAGAGCAGGTCCCACCGCGGCAGCGAGGAGACTCACGCGTGCGTAGACATCCGGTCGCACAGATGGTGATCGTCGGTGCAATCGCTTCGGCGATCGGCATCGCGATCGCCCTCGTCATCGACTGGTTCCCGGCCGATGCGGCAGAGCAGGCGAAGCCGATCGACACGTTGTACGACGTGTTGATGATCGTCTCGGTGCCGGTCTTCGTGCTCGTGACGGTCGTGACCCTGTTCGCCGCCTGGAACTTCAGAATGCGGCCGGGCCAGGAGCACGAGGACGGCCCGCCGATCCACGGCAACACGCGGCTCGAGGTCATATGGACCGCGGTCCCGGCGATCATCCTCGTCTCGCTCTGCAGCTACGCGTACGTGGTGCTGCGCGACATCGAGGAGAAGCAGCCGAACACGCTCGTCGTGCACGTGACCGGCCAGCAGTTCGCCTGGAGATACAGATATCCCCAGGAGGGCGGCAGAGCGATCGAGACCACCGCGCTGGTGCTGCCGAAGGACCGGCCGGTCCTCTTCAAGGTCGACGCGATGGACGTCATCCACGACTTCTGGGTCCCTGCCTTCCGCGTGAAGATCGACGCGGTCCCCGGGATCACGACCGAGGTCCGCGCGACGCCGACCAAGCTCGGCAGATTCCCGGTCGTCTGCGCGGAGCTGTGCGGCCTCGGCCACGCGGTGATGCGCTCGACCGTCAGAGTCGTCTCCCCCGCCGCCTGGGACAGATGGATCGAGGAGCAGAGCGCTCCCGCTCCGCCCGCCGCCGGCGGCGGCGGCGGCGAGACCGGCGGCGGCGGCGCGAGCGACCTCGCGGCGCTCGGCAGAGAGACCTTCGTCTCCAGCTGCGGCAGCTGCCACACGCTGGCGGACGCCGGCACCAGCGGCTCGGCGGGCCCGGACCTGACGACCGCCCTCGCCGGCCAGGACGAGGCGACGATCAGAGAGGACATCGTCGACCCGGACGCCAGAATCACCGAGGGCTTCCAGGCCGGCGTGATGCCGGGCAACTTCGCGGAGACACTGTCAACAGAGCAGATCGACGGGCTCGTCGCGTACCTCGCGAGCGTTTCGAGATGACGGAGGAGACCAGCAGATGACCGCAAAGCTCCGCGCTCCCGGTTGGTATCGCGCAGGGCTGTTCCTGCTGCTCGGGGTCGCGTTCTCGTACGTGCTCGTCGGCCTCGGCCGCACCGCGATGCACTACCCGGACGCCTGGGCCGACGGCGAGGCGATCACGACGGTGTCGCTGATAGCCGCGCCGCTCTTCTTCCTCGTCGGCCTCGGCTGCTTCGACTACTGGTTCTACTACGCGTCCGGTCGCCCGACCCGGCCCGAGGACCACTCCTCGCACGGCGCGACGAGCTGGAAGGCGTACTTCCGCGTCAACACCGATCACAAGGTGATCGGCATCCAGTACATCTGCGTCTCGTTCTTCTTCATGTTCGTCGGCGGCCTGATCGCGATGCTGATGCGCGCGGAGCTGGCCCAGCCGGGCATGCAGTTCGTCGACACGGCGACCTTCAACGGCCTCTTCTCGGTCCACGCGGCGCTGCTGATCTTCCTGTTCGTGATCCCGGTCTTCGCCGGCATCGCCAACTACGTCCTGCCGCTGATGATCGGCGCGCCGGACATGGCCTTCCCGCGCCTGAACGCGCTGTCGTTCTGGATGCTCCCCGTCGCGGGCGTGATGCTGAGCGCGAGCTTCTTCGCGCCCGGCGGCGCCTTCGCCAGCGGCTGGACCGCCTACGCCCCGCTCTCGACCGAGATGCCGCTGGGCCAGGTCTTCTTCACGATCGGCGTCCAGTTCGCCGGCGCCTCCTCGATCGCGACGGCGCTCAACTTCCTCGTCACGATCATCACGATGCGCGCGCCGGGCATGAGCTTCTTCCGCATGCCGCTGCTCGTGTGGGCGAACTTCTCGACCTCGCTGCTGGTCGTGATCGCGACGCCGTTCGTCGCCGCCTCGCAGTTCTTCGTGCTGCTCGACCGGGCGCTCGGCTTCAACTACTTCGACGCCTTCGTCGGTGCCGGCAAGGACGGCAGCGTGCTGATGTACCAGCACGTCTTCTGGTTCTACTCGCACCCGGCGGTCTACATCATGATGCTGCCGGGCTTCGGGATCATCTCCGAGATCATCTCGGTGAAGGCGCGCAAGCCGGTCTTCGGCTACCGGATGATGGCCTTCTCGCTCCTGGCGATCGTCGTGCTCGGCTTCACCGTCTGGGCCCACCACATGTTCGTCTCTGGCATGCAGTCGTGGATCCGCATCCCGATGATGATCACGACGGCGATCATCGCCGTGCCGACCGGCATCAAGATCTTCTCGTGGCTGGCGACGATGTGGCGGGGCGTCCTGCGCCTCGACACGCCGATGCTGTTCTCGCTCGGCTTCCTGACGACCTTCACGCTCGGCGGGATCAGCGGCGTGATGCTGTCGATGATCCCGTTCGACATCTACGTGTCGGACACGTACTTCATCGTCGCGCACATCCACTACGTGCTGTTCGGCGGCTCGCTCTTCACGATCTTCGCCGGGATCTACTACTGGTTCCCGAAGATGACGGGCCGGATGTACGACGAGAAGCTCGGCAAGATCCACTTCTGGGCGACGTTCGTCTTCTTCAACGTCACCTTCGCGCCGATGCACCTCCTCGGCCTCGACGGCATGCCCCGGCGCGTCGCCGACTACGCCGAGCAGTACACGACGCTGAACGTGCTCGTCACGATCGCCAGCTTCCTGCTCGGCCTGAGCATGCTCGTCTTCCTCTACAACATGGTGGCGAGCTGGCGCGGCGGCCCGCGCGCGGCGGCCAACCCCTGGCGCTCGCTGACGCTCGAGTGGCAGGTCTCCTCGCCGCCTCCGATCTTCAACTTCGACGCCGTCCCGACGGTCGTCGGCGGCCCGTACGAGTACGGGGTGCCCGGCGCCGTCCACGGCATCTTCCAATCGCCCGCAGAGGCGAAGCCGACCACGGCCGGCTCCGTCGCGACGTCACCATCCAGAGAGTGAGGTGAAGCGCACCATGGCCAGAAGAGTCCTCGTGGTCGCGAACGAGACCCACGGTGGGACCAACCTCGTCGAGGCGATCCGCGCCCGGCACGAGGCTGGCGACGCCGAGTTCATCGTGATCGCGCCGCAGAACCGGCCGCAGGCCGGCTTCGTCATCTACGACGAAGCGGTCCGCGACGCGGCCCGCTGCCGCGTCGAGTCGACGCTCGTCGCGCTGCGCGAGCACGACATCAAGGCGACGGCCGACGTGATGGACCCCGACCCGTACACCGCCACGCTCGACGCCGTGCGCGAGTACCGCGTCGACGAGATCATCATCTCGACCCATCCCGAGACCCGTTCGGGCTGGCTGCGACACGACCTGATCGAGCGCGTCGAGCACGCGACCGGCCTGCCGGTCCAGCACGTCGTCGTCGACCTCGCGGCCGACAGAGAGGCCGTCAAGCACACGCTGATCGTCGCCAACCAGACGGCCAAAGGCGAGCAGCTGTTCGAGGAGCTGCGCAGACGGGCCGCGGAGTCGCCCCACCGGTTCACCGTGATCGTGCCGCAGGACGGCGGCCACGGCCACCACACCGCGCAGGCGCGCGAGCGGCTGCAGATGCTGATCGAGCGGCTCAGAAGAGAGGGCATACCGGCCAGCGGCGGCATCGGCGACCCCGATCCCTTCGCGGCGGTCGCGAACGCGCTCCAGTTCTACCGCGTCGACGAGGTCGTCATCTCGACCCTGCCGAAGATGCGCTCGCGCTGGATGCGCTCGCACCTGGTCGACCGGGTCCAGAAGATCACCTCAGCCCCGGTCACCCACATCGAGGTCGACGTCGCCGCCGACGAGGCCGCCACGACCGGAGTGAAGGCCGCCTGATGGAAGCCGCCTCCGCCTCCACTTCGCTGCACCACGCCGGCGAGGCCGACCATCATCACGGCCCGCCGGAGGCGCACCGGAGCTCCCGCGTGGACCCGCAGATGCTCGGGATGCTGCTGTTCATCATCTCCGAGATCATGGTCTTCGGGGCCTTCTTCACGGCCTACTTCTTCATCCGGGTCGTGGACGGGAACCCGTGGCCGGCGGAGGGGACCGAGCTTCCGAAGGCGATCGCCGGCGTCAACACCGCGATCCTGCTGTCGTCCTCGATCACGCTCCACTGGGCGCTCGAGGCGATCAAGCGGGGGAACCGGCCGGCCTTCAAGGCGGGGATGGCGACGACCTTCCTGCTCGGCGCCTGCTTCCTCTTCATCCAGATCAACGAGTACGTCCACGTCGGCTTCGCGCCGTACGACAGCGCGCAGGCGTCGGTCTTCTACGGCTTGACCGGCCTGCACGGCGCGCACGTCGCGCTCGGCCTGCTGATCCTCCTGATCGTCACGACGCGCGCCTTCCGCGGCCATTTCTCGCCGCAGGAGCACCGCGGCGTGGAGATCCCGGGGATCTACTGGCACTTCGTCGACGTGATGTGGGTGATCGTCTACGCGACGGTCTACCTGTTGTAGGAGAGGGCGATGATCAATCCGCTTCGCTCAGAGCAGGAGGCGTTCCGCTTCCTGCTCTACGTCCTGCTCGTCGTCGTCGCGATCGTCGCGCTCGTGCTGCTGGCACGTGCGCTGACGTGAGCGTGCCGAAGCCGGCGGCTTGAGGCCTAGGCTTCGGTCGTGGAGCTGGCGTTCGACCCGATCGTGCTCGTGCTGCTGGTGCTGGCGTGCTGGCTGTACGTCCGCGCCCTGCGGATCGTCGAGCGCCGCAACCTGCACGTCTCCGCCGGCCAGCAGGCCTGCTGGTGGATCGGGATCGGCCTGCTGACGGTTGCGCTCAACGGCCCGATCGACGCCTACGACGACCAGCTGTTCAGCGCCCACATGGCGCAGCATCAGCTGCTCGGCGACCTCGCCGCGCCGTTCCTGCTCGCCGGCCTGCGCGCGCCGCTGCTGTTCTTCTACCTCCCCCGCCCGGCGCTCGTGCTGCTCGCCAGACAGCGGTGGCTGCGGCGGATCTTCCGCTTCCTGCGCAGACCGCTGGTCGCGCTGCCGCTGTACGTCTTCGTCGTCTACGCCTGGCACGCCGGCTTCCTGTTCGAGGCGGCGGTGCGCGAGCCGGTCGTGCACGCGCTCCAGCACGAGAGCTTCCTGCTCGCCAACCTGCTGCTGTGGTGGCCGGTCCTGGAGCCGGCGAAGCGGCGGATGTCGGGCGAGCTGTGGAAGATCGGCTACGTCTTCGCCGCGCGGATGTCGACGATGTTCCTCGGCATGATGTTCGTCTTCACCAAGCCGATCCTCTACGAGGGCGTCTACGGCAGCGCCGAGCGGCCGCTCGGCTTCGACCCCCGCTTCGACCAGCAGACGGCCGGCGGGATGATGATGACGCTCGACATAGTCATCATGCTCGCCGCGCTCTGCTGGTTCTTCTGGCTCGCCTCCAAGCAGGAGGATCGCGACCAGGCGGCCGCGGCGGCTGCCGCGGCGCGGGCCTCCGCGGCCAGAACGCACGCGGCCCGCTGAGCGCGGGCCGCGGGGTGAAGCTCTGAGGTTGGTGCGGCGGCGCGCACCGTGCCGCCGCTGTCAGGTCATCTGACGGTGAGTCTGCCTTCCATGCCGCCCTCGCGATGGCCGGGCAGCGTGCAGTAGAAGGTGTACTCGCCCGGTCTCACGTCGACCGAGATTCTCGACACGCCGCCGCCGGAGACCGTCTCGCCCTTGCCGAGGTCGGCGCCGTCGGTGCCCTCCTGCAGCGCGATGTCGTGCGGCACCGTCGACTCGTTGAGCGAGTCGATCTCGAGCGCGCCGGCCGGGGCGGTCGCCGCGCTGACGGTGTAGGCGAGCTGACCGCTCGGGTCGGCCGGGATCGACAGTCTGCCGTTCTCGGCCGCCGCCGTTCTCTGCTCGGTTCTTCTGACGGCTGAGGCGAGCGCGCCCTCGTCCTCGCCCGGGTTCGCCACGGCCATCCCCACGTAGGCGGCGACGTCCTTGGCGCTCTGGCCGGTGACGATCTTCGCCGGCATCTGCGCGTTCGGATAGAGGATCTGCTCGTGCACGACACCTCTCACGGTGTCGCGGCCGAAGCCCTCGGACAGCGACTGCGCGAACGCGACGTCGAGATCGGGTCCGGCCGTTCCTCTCGTGCCCGCGCGGGCGAGCGTGTGGCAGGCGCCGCATCTCTCGACGAACAGCTGCTTGCCGTGGACGACGTCCGCGCGCGACTCCTTGAGCTCGTCACCTCCGCAGCCGGCGAGCCCGACGACCAGCGCCGAGGCAGCGGCTGCGGCGACGAGTGTTCCTCGTCGGCTCATCCTCATCGGCCGACCCTATCCGAGGCGCGGGACGAGAATCCAGTGCCTACCGCGGATCGGTCCGAACGGGCGGGGCCAGGGTTTCGAGCCGGCCCTCCGCGGCGGCGATCACGCCGCGCGCCACGCCCTCCCACGACCAGCGCTCCCGCACCGTCGCGACGAGCGCCTCGCGCGTGCGCTCGCGCTGCTCCGCCGGCAGCGCCAGCCAGCCGAGCAGCCGCGCCGCGATCGCCTCGAC
>JAEXXR010000007.1 GCA_023405705.1 Actinomycetes bacterium | reverse complement strand
CGCCGAAGCCGGCGTTCGCGGGCGCCGGCGGCACCGCGCCGGGCGACGACGCGACGGTGACGGTCAGAGTCCACGCCGGCTCCTCCGCGGCGAGCCCGCTCGTCCAGACGCTCACCGCGACGCGCGACCCGCAGTCCGGCGCCTACGAGGCGACGTCGCCGTTCGACCTCGCCGTCGGGACCTACACGGTCGTCGCCACCCAGGCCGACGACGTCGGCAACGCGGCGGCGACCGCCGCGCGCACGTTCACCGTGGACGGGAGCACCGGAGACGGCGACAGGGACAGAAGCAGAGGCGGAGACAGAGCCGGAGACGGGGACGGAGCGGACCGGACCAAGCCGGTTCTCAGCCGCGTGAGCCTCACTCCCGCGCGGTTCGAGGTCGGCGGCGCGAAGACGCCGCTGACGGCCCGCGCCGCCGCCAAGGCGCTGAAGCGCGGCACCAGCGTCCGCTACACGCTCAGCGAGCGCGCGACGGTCACGCTGGCGATCACACGGGCCGGTCAGCGCAAGCTCGTCGGCACGCTCACGCGCCGCAGCAGACAGGGCGCCAACCGCGTCGCCTTCAGCGGCCGCCTCGGCTCGAAGGCCCTGAAGCCCGGCCGCTACGTGCTGACGCTCACCGCCGTCGACGCCGCCGGCAACCGCAGCGCCGCGAGGAAGGTCGGCTTCCGCATCGGCTGACGCCCACCATCCGCGTTCGGCGTCGTCGAGCAGGCCGGCTCCGAGGCCCGCATTCGCGGTCCCCGGCCGCTCGGCCGGCCGCTCGTCACGCGCCGGGCCCGCGCGCCTCTCTTGCAAGCTGGTCGAGCGCGCGCCGCAGGATGCGCGAGACCTGCATCTGCGAGCAGCCGACGCGGGCGGCGATCTCGCTCTGCGTCAGGTCGCCGGCGAAGCGCAGCAGCAGGATCGTGCGATCGGGTTCGCGCAGGCCGCGCAGCAGCGGGCCGACCGTGGCGCGGTGGTCGACGAGGTCGAAGCCGTCGTCGAGGAGGCCGAGCGAGTCGCCGAGCGTCGGCCGCTCGGCGCCGTTGTCGGCGCCGCTCAGCGGCCGGTCGAGCGAGGCGAGCTCGATCGCCTCGCCCGCCTGCAGCGCCTCGACGAGCTGCTCGGCGTCGAGGCCCGTCTCCTCGCACAGCTCCGAGACGGTCGGCGTGCGCCCGAGCCGGTCGCCGAGCGCGCTCGTCGCGTCGCGCACGCGCAGCATCCCCTCCTGCGCGCTGCGCGGCATGTGGATCGACCAGGTCGCGTCGCGGAAGTGGCGCCGCAGCTCGCCGACGATCGTCGGGATCGCGAACGAGGCGAAGCGGACGCCGCGATCGGGGTCGAAGCGGTCGACGGCCTTCACGAGCCCGAGGACGGCGACCTGCTGCAGGTCCTCGAGCGGCTCGCGTCCGCGGTCGTACTGCCGCGCGAACCTGTGCGCCAGCGGGACGTACTCCTCGATCGCCCGCGCTCGCCAGCGCGGGTCGCCGGTGGCATGCCACCGCCGCAGGAACCCGTCGCCGCTGCGGCGCCGCTCCGGAGCGGCGGCCGTCGCGGGTTCACGCAGCAGCGGCGCATGTGCAGTCGTGCTCATCCAGCCGTCCAATCGTGTCGGTTCTCGATCGGCGGCCGGACCCGCGCCCGCTGACGAGCGCGTTCCTGCTCAACCTGTGCCACAGCGACGAGACCGGCCTCCGACCACCGCCGGCAACCGCTCGCCTGTCAAGCAGGTACCCGCGCTGCGCGAGAACGATTCGCGCTGGCGCGCTGCCAGGCGGTCGGCGGACAAGCCGGCTTCAGCGTCGCGCCGCTCCTGTCGATAGGAGAGGCGAGCGTCGTCGACGCGTCCCCCAGCAGTGAGCTCGTACCCCTTCACCAGCCCCTTCGCCTCGCTCCGGACGCGGCGGCTGATCCGGCAGATGCACGCGGGCATCTACGGCGCCGCGGCGGTCAGCCTCGCGCTCGCGCTGCTGGCCGACGGCGGGACGACCGGCCAGCGGATCTTCACGGTCGCCGCGATCGCGTTCACCGGCGGGGTCTCCGCGCTGATGCTGCTGTGGCGCTCCGTCGGCGATCTCGTCCTGCTCGCGGCCTTCCCCGTCGCGGGGCTGACGGTGACCTGCGTCGCCGTCCTCGACCCGCCGCTGGCGCTCACCCCGATGTTCTACGCCTGGCCGATGCTGCTCGCCGGCTGGTTCCTGCGCCGGCGCGAAGCGCTGCTCACCTACCTGGTGGTGATCGGCAGCTTCGGCGCGATCCTGCCGTTCGTCGAGACCGACGCCCCGCTGGCGATCCTGTGGCTGACGGTCGCGATCGTCGGCGGCGGCGTCCTGCTCTGCGCGATGGCGCTGAAGGAACGCGTCGAGGTGCTGCTCGGCCGGCTCGAGACGCTCTCGCGCGAGGACCCGCTCACCGGGGCCTTCAACCGCCGCGCCTTCGTCGAGCACCTCGACGCCGAGCCGGCCGGCCGCGAGCGCCCCACCGCCGTCGTCGTCTTCGACATCGACCACTTCAAGACGATCAACGATCGCGGCGGCCACGCCGCCGGCGACGAGGCGCTGCGGATCCTGACGAGCACCGTCGCGAGACGGCTGCGCCGCGGCGACGCCCTCGGCCGCCTCGGCGGCGACGAGTTCGCCGTCACGCTCGCCGGAGCCGACGCCGACGACGCGCTCGCCTACGCGGAGGACGTCCGCACCCGCGTCGCGACGGCATCCGCGGAGGCCGGGCTGCCGTTCACGATCAGCCTCGGCATCACGACCTTCGACGGCGCCGAGCGCGACGCCGAGGAGCTGCTCGCGATCGCCGACGGCGCGCTCTACGCCGCGAAGGACGGCGGTCGCAACACGGTGCGCGCAGCACCGTGAGCGTCCGCCGCGAGCAGCGCGGCGAGACCAGCGTGAGACGGCGACCTCGTGACCATCGCGCGATCGTGGGCCACAGCGCCGACGCGCCAGCTTCCGCGTGGCTGAGTCACGTCATCCGAGTGACCCGCCCGCAGCGTCGGCGGCCGGCGATCGCCCTCTTCCATAGGATCCGGACCGTGATCGAGGTCGCCGCGATCGCCGGTGTGCTGCTGCTCGCCGGACTGGCCGTCTTCCAGGCGCGTCTCGCCGCCGGCGCGCCGCTGGGCCGTTTCGCCTGGGGCGGCCAGCACGACGTCCTCCCGACCCGGCTGCGCGTCGGCAGCGCGATCTCGGTACTGCTCTACGCGCTCTTCGCGCTGATCATGCTGCAGGCGGCGGGCCTCGTCTCGATCCTCCCGGACGGCTTCGCCGACGCCGGCATCTGGGTGCTCGCCGGCTACCTCGTCCTCGGCGTGCTGATGAACGCGATCTCCCGCAGCCGAGCGGAGCGCGCCGTCATGACGCCCGTCACCCTCGCGCTCGCGCTCGTCTGCGTCGCCCTGGCCGTCTCCAGCCCGGGCTGAGACGCGGCGCGCCGCCCGGGTTGGGCGGCGCGCTGGGTGCTGCGTCGGGATGCGGGTCGGGAGCTAGCCGGTGAACGACGGGCGCTGGGCCGGTCTCGGAGCGGCTCTCGCGCGCGGGATGAGGAGCGTGACCGCCTGCCGTCTGGTCACTCTCTGACCGTTCCCCAGGACCGTGTTGACGGTGAGCGTGGTGCGCAGCTTGCGCACGCCCTTCTTCTGCTGGGCCTTCACGAACGCGGCCGGCAGCTTGAGTGACAGCGTCTTCGCCTTCCCGGCGGCGATCTTCACGCCGCTGAAGCGGGCCAGCACGCGGGTGGTAGTGGCGGAGGCGCGGGCCTGGCCGCCGCTGATCGCCACCGTCAGCGTTCCGGAGACTCTGCATGCCTGGCGCGGCGGGCAGACGAGCGGCAGTCTGACGCCGCCGGTCCGGGTGACCTGCGCGCCCCTGGCGACGCTCAGCGGCGAGGAGGCGCCGACCGCCGGCGCGACCGGCGCTCTCGGCGTCTCGGCCGGCTTGACCGGCGTCGGCGCGGGGATCGACGGGGTGGTCGGCGTCGTGGGGGTCTCCGGCTGCGGCTCGGGCTTGGGCTCCGGGCGCGGCTCGACGCCGGTGCCGACGAGTACGACCGGCTCGGCGCCGTGGTAGGCGTCGCTGTAGATCTCGATGTCGGCTCTGTGCTCGCCGAGCGCGCTCGGGGTGAAGGTCACGGTCACCGTGCAGCTGGCGTTCGGCGCGAGGACTCTGCCCTTGCACTGGTCGTCGGTGACGGTGAACTCTCTGCTGCGCGGCGGACGCGCGCGCGGGCCGTACTCGCCGACGTAGATCGACTCGTCCGCGTCGAGGTTGAGGTCGGCGTCGCCGACGTTGGTGACCGTCAGCGGTCTCGTCGTGCTCTTGCCCAGCTCGACCTCGCCGAACAGCGCGGTCGGGCTCGGGGAGACCGCCGGGACGCCGGCGTAGACGGTGAACTGGTCCTCGTCGTCGGAGCCGAGGAATCTCGCCGGCAGGCCGTAGCCGGAGTAGGCCGCGCTCACGGTGTGCGGGCCGCGAGCGCCGGGGATGGTCGTGTCGCACTCGGCGACGCCGGTCGTCGCGTCGACCGCGACGGCGTTGCAGCCGTGCACCGACCAGCCGTCGACCTTGAAGTTGACCGTGCCGCCCTCCGGGGCGGGCGAGACGACCGCTCTGAGCGTGCCCGGCTTGTTCGAGAGCGCTCTCGCGGGCGTGACCGAGACGGTCGTCGTCGTCGCGGTCGGCGGGTCGTCGAACTCGACGATCACTCTCGCGGCGATGCCGGCGTTGCCGATTCTGCAGTCGTCCAGGTCGCAGGAGCTGGTGCCGCCCCCACCGCCGCCGCCGGCGCTCTTGGTGTCCCAGCCATGGCCGCCGGCGCCGCCGCCGCCGCCCCAGACGCCGCCGCCACCGCCGCCGCCGCCCGGGC
>JAEXXR010000006.1 GCA_023405705.1 Actinomycetes bacterium | reverse complement strand
GCGGTCGTCCCGGTCGCGTTCCTCTCGCTCGCCTTCCCGGAGGGCGGCAAGGAGCCGTTCGTCTTCTCCGCCTTCTGGCCCGTGCCGGCGACCGTCGCCGCCGCGCTGTGGCTGTGGCCGCGCGAGCAGCGGACGCTGCGGATCGGCGCGCTCCTCTACCTGCTCGGCTGCACCGCCGCCTTCGTGCTCGACACGCCGGTCGGCGGCAACGCCGCACGGCTCGGCGCGCTGTTCGCCGGGCCGCTGTTCGCGCTCGTGCTGTGGCGCAGACGGCCGCTGGCGCTCGCGCTGATCGCCCTGCCGCTCCTGTATTGGCAGTGGACGGCGGCGATCCACGACCTGACGACCTCGCACGGCGACCGCACGGTCGAGCGCGCCTACTACGCGCCGTTGCTCGACCAGCTGCAGCAGCGCGACCCGACCGGGACCGCCGGCCGCGTCGAGATCCCCTTCACGAAGCTGCACTGGGAGGCGCGCTGGGTCGCGCCGCAGCAGCCGCTCGCGCGCGGCTGGCTGCGCCAGTTCGACCACAAGGTCAACCCGCTCTTCTACGAGGGCGAGCTGACGCCGGACCGCTACGAGGCGTGGCTGCACCGCAACGCGGTCCGCTGGGTCGCGCTGCCGGACACGCGGCTCGACTACTCCGCGCGCCGCGAGGCCGAGCTGGTCGCCGGCGGCCTGCCGTTCCTGCGCGAGGTCTGGAGCGACGACGACTGGCGGCTGTTCGAGGTGCGCGACGCGACCGCGCTCGCAGCGGGCGCCGGCGCGCGCGTCGAGCAGCTCGGCCCGGACACGGTCACGTTGTCGGTCGCGCGACCGGGAACGGTGCTGCTGCGGATCAACTGGACGCCCTACTGGCAGGTCGCGGCCGGCGACGCCTGCGTCGCCCCGGCACCGTCGCCGGGCGGCGAGGACCAGACCGAGCTGCGCGTCCGCAGAGCCGGCGAGATCCGTCTCGTGACAGATTTCTCATTCGGCCGCGTCGGCGCCTCCAGCCCCCGCTGCGCCGGCTGATCGGCGCCGCACCGACGCCTCCGCCGGAGGTGCGGCCAGCCGCACCGCGGGGGCCGGCCACCCCCCGTTCGGCGAGTTCGGGCCGCGATCCGAGATAGGATGGGCGCTTCCGCATGATTCGATCGCTTCGCAACATCGAGCGGCGGGTGCTCCCCCACGGCATCGGCGATCTCGTCCGTCAGCTGCTCCTCTTCGCGGCGGCGTACTACGGCTACCAGCTCGTCCGCGGCTTCGCCGACGGCAAGGGCGCCGTCGCCGCCTGGAACGCGACGAAGATCATCAACCTCGAGCACAGCCTCGGCTTCTTCATCGAGCCCAACGTCCAGTCGTGGGCCGCGAGCACCGGCTGGATCGCCGACTTCGCGGCGTGGATGTACATCAACTCCCACTTCGTCGTGACGGTCGGCTCGCTCGCCTTCATCTACCTGTTCCGCAACGAGGCGTTCTACTTCGTGCGGAACATGTTCATGATCGCGATGGGGATCGCGCTCGTCGGCTACGCCGCCTTCCCGACGGCGCCGCCGCGGCTGATGCCGGAGTGGGGCTTCACCGACACCGTCGCCGCCTTCACCGGCATGCGCGTCGAGAACGAGCCCGTCAGCGCGCTGCTGAACCTCTACGCGGCCGTCCCCTCGATGCACTGCTGCTTCGCGCTGATGATCGGCTGGACGATGGCGCGGCTGGTGAGACCCAAGGCGCTGAAGGTCGCCTGGTTCCTGTATCCCTTCATGGTCATGTTCGTCGTCGTCGCCACAGGCAACCACTACGTCTTCGACGCCATCCTCGGCGCCGCGACCGCCGGCGTCTCCGCGCTGCTCGCCCAGCAGCTGCTCGCCCGTTGGCGCCCGCAGGCCTGGTCGTTCCAGACCGCCCGCGTCGAGGCGACCGCCTGATGTCCGCGCAGCAGCCCGACGACCGCCGCAGCCGCGGCGGTGAGCCGCGCGCCCGCGGGGAGCTGTCGGAGACCGTCCGCAACAAGCTGATCGAGTCGCGGCTGACGCCGAACGCGATCTCGATGACCGGCCTCGTCGGCAACGTGATCGCCGCCGTGCTCGTGTGGCAGAGATACTTCTTCCTCGCCGGCATCGCCTTCATCCTCGGCTCCGTGATGGACACGCTCGACGGCCGCTATTCGCGCATGTCGGGCAAGGGGACGCCGTTCGGCGCCTTCCTCGACTCGACGCTCGACCGCATCGAGGAGGGGATCGTGCTGTGCGCGGTCGCCTGGTACTTCTCGACCACGGGCGACGACGTCGCGGTCGCCGCGGTCGTCGTCGCCGTGCTGTTCTCGCTGATGGTGTCGTACACGCGCGCCCGCGCCGAGGCGCTCGGCGTCGAGTGCAAGGTCGGGATCGCGAGCCGCGCCGTGCGCGTCGTGATCCTCTCGGTCGGCCTGCTGTTCGCGAAGGGCGCCGGGCTCGGCGACTTCGAGCTGCTCGCACCCGCCGTCTACGTGCTCGCCGCGCTCGCCGTCTTCACCACCTTCCAACGCATCTTCCACGTCCGCAAGCAGCTGACGGGACCGGCGCAGTAGCGCGCCGGGTGTAACCAGCGCCGCCCGTCGGGGTCTCTTCCCGACGAGATCCTTCAGGAGGAACCACCCCAAGTGACCGCTCAATCCAACGGCGCGAGCCGCTACCAGGCCGACAAGGTCCGCGTCGCGATCATCGGCGTCGGGAACTGCGCCAACTCGTTCATCCAGGGCGTCCAGTACTACAGAGACGCCGATCCGAACGAGCGCGTCCCCGGCCTCATGCACGTCGACCTCGGCGGCTACCACGTCCGCGACATCGAGTTCACGGCGGCCTTCGACATCGACGCCGACAAGGTCGGCAAGGACCTCGGCGAGGCGATCTGGTCCGGCCAGAACGACACGATCAGATTCGCCGACGTGCCGAAGCTGGGCGTCACCGTCCATCGCGGCATGACGCACGACGGCCTCGGCAAGTACCTGTCCCAGAAGATCAGAAAGGCCGACGGCCCGACGGCCGACATCGTCCAGATCCTCAAGGATACGAAGACCGACGTCGTCGTCTCCTACCTGCCGGTCGGCTCCGAGCAGGCGACCAAGTGGTACGTCGAGCAGGTCATCGAGGCCGGCTGCGGCTTCGTCAACTGCATCCCGGTCTTCATCGCCAGCGAGACCTACTGGGACGACCGCTTCAAGAGAGCGAACCTCCCGATCGTCGGCGACGACATCAAGTCGCAGGTCGGCGCGACCATCACGCACCGCAACCTCGCGCGCCTCTTCCACGAGCGCGGCGTCAAGCTCGAGCACACCTCGCAGCTGAACGTCGGCGGCAACATGGACTTCTTCAACATGCTCGAGCGCGAGCGCCTCGAGTCGAAGAAGATCTCCAAGACGAACGCCGTCACCTCGGTCGCCGGCGTCGAGCTGCCGGAGAAGGACGTCCACGTCGGTCCTTCGGACTACGTGCCGTGGCTGACCGACCGCAAGTGGGCCCACATCCGCCTCGAGGGCAGAGCGTTCGGCGACGTGCCGCTGATCGCCGAGCTGAAGCTCGAGGTGTGGGACTCGCCGAACTCGGCCGGCATCGTCACCGACGCCGT
>JAEXXR010000704.1 GCA_023405705.1 Actinomycetes bacterium | reverse complement strand
CTCGCGACCCGGAGCTACAAGTGAACTTCACACTTCAGATCTGGCGTCAGGACCGCCCCGGCGACACCGGCCGCTACGAGACGATCGAGGCGCACGAGATCGACGCCGAGGCGTCGTTCCTGGAGATGCTCGACCAGGTCAACGAGCGGCTCATCGCCCAGGGCAGCCGGGCCGTCGCCTTCGACAGCGACTGCCGCGAGGGCATCTGCGGCGCCTGCTCGCTGACGATCGACGGGCTCCCGCACGGCCCGCAGCAGGTCACCACCTGCCAGACGTACATGCGCGATTTCAGAGACGGCCAGACGATCAGAGTCGAGCCGTTCCGCAACAACGCGTTCCCGGTCATGAGAGACCTCGTGACCGACCGCGGCGCGCTCGACCGCATCATCCAGTCCGGCGGCTACATCTCGACGACGACCGGCCCGCAGCCGGAGCCGAACGCGATGCCCGTCAGCCCCGAGGTGCAGACGACGGCGATGGACGCCGCCATCTGCATCGGCTGCGGTGCCTGCGTCGCGGCCTGCCCGAACGGCGCGGCGATGCTGTTCACGGGCGCGAAGGTGACCCACCTCAACTCGCTCCCGCAGGGCCAGGCGGAGCGCGGCGACCGCGTCCGCTCGATGGTCCACCAGATGGACGCGGAGGGCTTCGGCGGCTGCACGAACTTCGGCGAGTGCTCGCTGGCCTGCCCGCAGGAGATCTCGATCGACGTGATCGGGACGCTCAACCGCGAGTACCGCAGAGCGGTCCGCGACGAGAAGAAGGCGAACAAGAAGATGGTCGCGCAGTAGGACGAAGGCAGCGGCCGCTACTGTTCTCGGCCGCGTGTCCTATTACGTCACAACCCCGATCTACTACGTCAACGCGCAGCCGCACCTCGGCCATGCGTACACGACGATCGCCGCCGACGTGCTCGCGCGGCACATGCGCCAGCGCGGCGAGGAGGTCTTCTTCCTCACCGGCACCGACGAGCACGGCGAGCCGGTCGCGCTCGCGGCCGAGAGACTCGGCGTCACGCCGAAGGAGCTGGCGGACCGCAACGCCGCACGCTTCGAGGCGATGATGCCGCGGCTGAACGTCTCCAACGACTTCTTCATCCGCACCTCAGACCCGCGCCACGTCAGACGGGTGCAGGACGTGATGCAGCGGATCCACGACAACGGGCACACCTACCTCGGCAACTACGAGGGCTGGTACTGCCCGCGCTGCGCCGACTTCAAGAGCGAGAACGAGATCGCGGACGGCAACACCTGCCCGATCCACAGAATCCCGCTGACGCGCGAGCAGGAGGAGAACTGGTTCTTCCGCCTCTCCTCCTTCCAGGAGCCGCTGGAGCAGCTGTACGCGGAGAACCCGGAGTGGGTGCGGCCCGGGACGCGTCGCAACGAGGCGCTCTCGTTCATCAGATCGGGGCTGCGCGACGTCTCGCTCTCGCGCGGGACGTTCACCTGGGGCGTGCCGGTCACGTGGGATCCGTCGCACGTCTTCTACGTCTGGTTCGACGCGCTGCTCAACTACTACACGGCGCTCTCCTTCGCGCGTGACGGCGAGGACCTGACGAACGTCTTCTGGCCGCCGACGCTGCATCTGATCGGCAAGGACATCCTCAAGTTCCACGCCGTCTACTGGCCGGCGATGCTGATGGCCGCCGGGATCGAGCTGCCGCGCGGCGAGATGGTCCACGGCTACCTGCTGATGGACGGCGAGAAGATGTCGAAGTCGCTCGGCAACGTGCTCGACCCGTTCGAGGCGATCGACCAGTTCGGGACCGACGCGCTGCGCTACTACTGCCTGCGCGAGGTCTCCTTCGGCCAGGACGGCTCGGTCTCGACCGCCGGCTTCGAGCAGCGCTACGAGAACGAGCTGGCCAACGACTACGGCAACCTCGCCAGCCGCACGATCGCGATGATCGGCCGCTACCGCGACGGCGTCGTCCCGCCCGTCGCGACCGACGCCGCGCTCGCCGCCGACTTCGCCGGCCTCTGCGACGAGGTCGCCGGCCTGCTCGACAGAGCCGAGCCGAGCCAGGCGCTCGACGCGATCTGGCTGCGGATCCGCCGCCTCAACAGATACGTCGAGGAGCGGACCCCGTGGAAGCTGGCGAAGGACCCGGAGGCGGCCGCCGCGCTCGACGAGACGCTCGCCTCGCTCGCCGAGGGGCTGCGCGCCGTCACCGTGCTGCTGCACCCGTACATGCCGGAGACGACCGCGAAGCTGCTCGCGGCGCTCGGCCGTCCCGAGCTCGACCACGGCGGCGCCGAGTTCGCCGCCGCGGGCTGGGGCGGGAAGGTCGAGCCGATCGAGCCGCTCTTCCCGAAGACGAGATGATCGACAGCCACACCCACCTCACCTCCTGCAGACGGCCGGCCGCCGAGCTGGTCGCGCAGGCCGAGCAGCAGGGCGTCCGCCGCATGCTGACGATCGGCACCAGCTCCTCCGACTGCCGCGCCGCGCTGCAGCTGGCGGAGGACTTCCCGCAGGTGTACGTCGGGATCGGCCGCCATCCGAACGCGGCGACCGGCTTCGACGACGCGGACCTCGCCGACCTGCGCGCGCTCGCCGCCCACCCGCGCTGCCGCGCGATCGGCGAGACCGGGCTCGACTTCTTCCGCGACAACGCGCCCGAGGCCGACCAGCGGCGTGCCTTCTCCGCGCACATCGTGCTGGCGCGCGAGACCGGCAAGCCGCTCGTGATCCACACGCGCGCCGCCGACCAGGAGACGCTCGACCTGCTCGCCGCCGAGGCCGACGGCGTGCGCGTCATCCTGCACTGCTTCTCGATGCCCGACCGGCTCGACGAGTGCGTCGAGCGCGGCTACTGGATCTCGTTCGCGGGCAACTCGACCTACCCGGCCAACCGCGAGCTGCGCGCCGCCGCCGCGCGCGTGCCGGAGGACCGCATCCTCGTCGAGACCGACGCGCCGTACCTCAGCCCGCAGCCGGTCCGCAAGGAGCGCAACGTGCCGGCCAACGTCGTCCTCACGGCCGAGGCGATCGCGGAGGAGCGCGGCGTCTCCTACACCGACTTCGAGCGGGCGGTCGAGCAGAACGCCGCCGCCCTGTTCGGCTGGTAGTGGAAAGCGGCGGCCTGCGGCCTTGCTCTCCGTTGGAAGAACTCGCCGGAGGCTCCTTCTTCCGTGACTGAACCGACCCAGCCCAGCCTCCGCCGCATGCGGGCGTTCGGGATCCGTCCCAATCGCGAGCTGGGGCAGAACTTCCTGATCGACTCGAACATCCTCGACGTGATCGAGCGGGAGGCGGCGCTGGAGCCCGAGGACGTCGTGCTGGAGATCGGCGGCGGCCTCGGCGTCCTCTCCGAGCACCTCGCCCAGCGCGCCGCGCACGTCCACGTCGTCGAGGTCGATCGCGGGCTGGAGGAGCCGCTGCGCGACGCGCTCGACCCCTTCGGCGACCGCGCGACGCTGCACATGGGCGACGCGATGGCGCTCGACACCGCGACGCTTCGGCCGGCGCCGACGAAGGTCGTCGCCAACCTGCCGTACGGGATCGCCGCCTCCTCGATCCTGAAGACGGTCGAGGAGCTGCCGGGCGCGACCCGCTGGGTCGCGATGGTGCAGAAGGAGGTCGGCGAGCGGCTCGCGGCGAGACCGGCGACCGACGCCTACGGGATCCCGTCCGTCATCGCCCAGCTGGCCTGCGACGTGCGCGTGCTGCGGCCGGTCTCGCGGCGCGTCTTCTTCCCGGTCCCGAACGTCGACTCGGTCCTCGTCGGCCTGCAGCGGCGCGGGCCGGCGGCGCCGAGAGCGCTGCGCAGCTTCGTCCAGGGCGCCTTCGCCCATCGCCGCAAGACGCTCGCGAAGTCGGCCGGGATCGCCGGCGTCGCCGCACCCGAGCGGGTTCGCGCCGCGCTGGAGCGGCTCGGCCATCCGCCCGACGTGCGCGCCGAGCGGCTGTCGCCCCAGCAGCTGCGGGCGCTGTGGGAGGCGCTGCGCGAGGA
>JAEXXR010000699.1 GCA_023405705.1 Actinomycetes bacterium | reverse complement strand
CGGCGCGGTGGCGGCGGGCGGGGTGGCCGACCGCGCGGTGGGGGGCGGGGCGGACGCACCGCAACCTTGACGTTCGTCGTTCGGTGTGAGGAAGTGGAGTGCCGTCAACCCACGGAGGTCCCTCATGAGCAGCTCGGACCCACGCAACACGTCCGCCACGGACACGGACGTGGCGGCGCTCGCCCAGCTCCTGCACGAGACGTCGGGGCGACACGGCGCGTTCGAGGCGGTCGCGCCGCCTCACGACTGGTGGGACTGGTATGCGGCGTACATGGAGGCGAGGACCGGCGGGAGCGCGCCGGACGACGCGGCTGCTGCCGCCGGGCGGCACATGGCCGAGGTCAAGCGCATCGTGGTGCCACCCGCGTGAGCCGAAGCGGGGACGCGCCGGATTTTTGACTTCCGGGGCAGCGCGGGCGAAGGTGTCGAGACCCGCTGGGGGCGGCGCCACCGACCGATGGAGGCTGAGATGAGCGATGTCCAGGCGAGCAGCGACCACGCGGCCGGCACGCCGCCGGTGCAGCCGGGGGAGGTGAAGCTCGAGGTCGTCGTCCTGCCGGTCTCCGAGGTCGACCGGGCGAAGCGCTTCTACGAGTCGCTCGGGTGGCGGCTCGACGCGGACCTCGCGGTGGAGGACGGCTATCGCGTGGTGCAGTTGACCCCGCCGGGCTCGAGCTGCTCGATCATCTTCGGCGACGGAGTCACCGCTGCGCCGCCCGGGTCATCGGAAGGCCTCCAGCTCAGCGTGTACGACCTCGACGAGGCGCGTGCGGACCTGATCGCGCGCGGGGTCGCGGTCAGTGAGACGTTCCACGACGCGACCGGGGTCTTCCATCACGCGGGGAGCGCGCGGCGCGTGCACGGGCCGGCTCCCGACCGCGCCGACTACGGCTCGTTCGCCGCCTTCAGCGACCCGGACGGCAACGGCTGGATCCTCCAGGAGATCAAGACGCGGCTGCCCGGCCGCTGAACGGCGCGCGAGCGCCGGGAAGGAGCTTGCCGAGATGAGCAGCGACTACGACGTGATCGTGCTCGGCGGAGGCTCGCCGGGCGAGCATTGCGCGGGGGCGCTGGCGGAGGGCGGCTTGCGCGTCGCGGTCGTGGAGCGCGAGCTGGTCGGAGGGGAGTGCTCGTACTGGGCGTGCATCCCGTCGAAGACGCTGCTGCGCCCCGGCGAGGCGGTCCACGGGGCGCGCGATGCGGCGGCGAGCGCTGAGGTCGACGTCGAGGCCGTGCTCGCCTGGCGCGACTTCATGGTCTCGGACTGGTCCGACGCCGGCCAGGAGCGCTGGCTGGCGGACAGCGGGATCGACCTGCTGCGCGGCAGCGGCCGGCTCGCCGGTCCGGGCGTCGTCGAGGTCGACGGCGTGCGTCACACCGCCGACCACGTCGTGCTCGCCAACGGCGCCGATCCGGTCATGCCGCCCGTGCCCGGGCTGCGCGAACTGGACGGCGTCTGGACCAACCGCGAGGCGACGGCGATGAAGGCCGTGCCGCGCCGGCTGCTGATCCTCGGCGGTGGACCGGTCGGCGTGGAGATGGCGCAGGTGGTGCGCCGGCTCGGCGGCGAGGCCGTCGTGGTCGACCACGCCGATCGTCTGCTCGCGCGGGAGCCGGCGCCGCTGGGCGAGGCGCTCGGCGTGTCGCTCCGCCGGGAGGGCATCGAGCTCGTCCTGGCCGCGAGCGCGGCCGCCGCGCGGCGCGACGGCGCGGAATACGTGCTCGAACTCGGCGACGGGCGAGCGCTGCGCGGCGACCGGCTGCTCGTCGCCACGGGCCGGCGGCCGCGGGTCGCGGGGATCGGCCTGGAGACGGTCGGCGTCGACCCGGACGTTCGCGCCGTCCCGGTCGACGCCCGGCTGCGGGTGGCGGAGGGTCTGTGGGCGATCGGCGACGTCAACGGCTTGTGGCCGCTGACGCACGTCGGCAAGTACCAGGGCGAGGTGGTCGCCGCCAACATCCTCGGGCAGCCGCGGACCGCCAGCTACGAGGCCGTCCCGCGTGTCGTCTACACCGACCCGCAGGCTGCTGCAGTCGGTGAAGGTGACGGCCGCTTCAGCGCCACGGTGCCGGTGTCCGAGGTCCCGAAGGCCGCGGCGTACACGCGCGCGTACGCCGAGGAGAACGGCTTCCTGACGCTCGTCAGCGACGGCGAGCGGCTGACGGGCGCCTACGCGCTCGGCCCGGAGGCGGGAGAGTGGCTGCAGCAGGCGACGCTGGCGATCCGCGCCCGCGTCCCGCTCGACGTCGTCGCCGACACGATCCAGCCGTTCCCGACGTTCTCGGAGATCTACGTCGCCGCGCTGAAGGCGCTCCGCGCGCAGATCGCGACGACAGGCAAGCCGGTCGGCGCGGGACCCCCGACGGCCGGCTGACGGAAGGAGAGACGATGAGCACGGCAACGGGAGACACGGCGGCCGGACGCGCAGCGGCGCTGCTCGGGCAGACCGCCGTCGTGATCGGCGGGAGCGCCGGCATCGGCCTCGAGGTGGCCAGGCGATCGCGCGCAGAGGGCGCCGAGGTGATCGTCACCGGCCGCGACCCCGGGCGCGTGCGGCAGGCCGCGAACGAGACTGATGCTCGCGCTCGACGTCGCCCGCAGCGGCCGGCAGCTCCTCTCCTGACACGCCGAACGGCGCTCACGGCCTGCGCTCGGTCGTGTTGCTGCGATCACGCGCCAGCCGTGGTGTCGTCGCGGGCCTCGACCGCCTTCACGGTCTTTCTGAGCTCGCCTCCCAGGACGCGCTTGCCGGCGACGCCGAGCAGGAGGCCGAGCGCGTGGCCCTTGACGTTCTTGCCGTCGCGCACGACGACGACGTCGACGTCGGTGGTCCCGTCGGGCTGCCGCTTGAATGCGTAGGTGTGTCCGGAGCGGCCGCCCCAGATGTTGGAGTCGGTGGTTCTCATCACGACGCGGTCGGGATGGCCGGCAGCAGCGGGTCGGTGACCTCGATCACGACGCCGCCGGTCGTCTCGGCCCATCCGCGCGCTCGCAGAGCGCGGTCGACGACGATGAGGCGCAGCCAGCTCTCGTCGGCGACGGCCGTCGTCACGACGGCGCGCGGGTCGGCGAGCAGCAGCGGCAGCGGCTCGTCGAGCGGGCGGCCCGGCAGCTCGACCATGTCGACGAGGTGGAGCCGAGCTCCGCCGGGGACGGTCGGCGCCGCGCGGAAGGAGTCGGCGACGCCGACGATCCGCCCCTCCACGAAGGTGTCGAGCGGCCTGCCGCGGTCGACGAACGTCGGCGGCGGCGGCGGCGCGCCGTCCGTCGCCAGCCCGACCATCGCGCGCAGGAAGACGTCGAAGCCGGCCGCGATCTCGTCTTCGTCGCGGAGCGGGCGGATCGTGGCCGCGCCACCGCTCACCCGTCCGCGCCCGCGGCCAGCGTCACGATCGGCGGCATGGCGATCCAGGCGAGCTGGAGCGACAGTCCTGGGTGAGAGGTCGCGGGCGCGCTGGCGCGAGCCCCGCGCCGGGACGTCAGCTCAGGAGGCGGGCGGGAGGATCGCGTCGAGCTCGGCGTGCTGGCGGCGCAGGCCGCCGCAGACGAGGTCGCAGAGGTCGAAGACGCCCGGGTCGGCGATCGCGTAGCGGGAGTAGGTGCCTTCCTTGGCGCGGCTGACGAGGCCGGCGGAGAGGAGGACGCCGAGGTGCTTGGAGACGTTCTGCTGGGAGACGTCGAGGCCCTCGCGCAGCTCCTGCACGGTCGCCGGCCCTTCGCGCAGGCGGTCGAGCAGCTTGATCCGCGTCGGGTCGCCGAGCACGCGGAAGCGGCCGGCGACGAGCTCGGCGAGCTGGTCGGGCAGCGGGTGCGGCGTGGCGGGGGCGGGGGTCCGTGCCATCGGCCTCCACGGTACCACGCTCACAACTTCACAACTGCACGGTGGTACAGTGGTGACATGACGCCCACACGCCCATCACGCAGCTGGCCGCTGGAGCGCGCGCTGTTCGCGCTCGCGGGAACGGTCACGCTCGTCTCGGCGGCGCTCGCCGCCTTCGTCTCGCCCTGGTTCCTGCTGCTGACGGCGTTCGTCGGCCTCAACCAGTGGCTGTACGTCCTCGCCGGGGACTGCGCCGCCTCGCTCGTGCTGCGCCGTCTGCTCGGCCTGAAGCCCGGCCCCGCCGGAAGGAGCTGATCCCATGGACCGTCTCGGACCGCTCGGCCGGCTCGGCCGCTGGACGGCGGCGCACGTGCGCGTCGTCGTGATCGGATGGATCGTCGTCGCGATCGGCCTCGGGCTGCTCGCGCCGAAGGTCGAGCACGCGCTCTCGGGCGCCGGCTGGGAGGCGACCGGCTCGGAGTCGGTCGCCGCGCGCGCCCAGCTCGACGAGAGCTTCGGCGGGCTCTCCTCCAGCGGGCTGATGGTCGTCCTGCACGCGCAGGACGGCACCGTCGCCGACCCCGCCTTCAGACGCGCCGTCGCCGCCGTCGAGCGGACGCTGCGCGCCGACGCGCGCGTCGCCGACGTCGTGCCGCCGCAGCAGGGCAGCTCGATCT
>JAEXXR010000670.1 GCA_023405705.1 Actinomycetes bacterium | reverse complement strand
CGCTGGAACGGCTCACCGGCAACACCGGCGCCGCGCACCTGGCGCTGCTGCTCGTCGACGCGCTCGACCGCGCCGCGGCCGGCGAGACGATCCTTGCGCTGTCGGGGGCCGACGGAGCGGACGCCTTCGTCGTGCGGGCCGAGGCGGCATCGCCGGGCGCCGGCCGCCGCGGCCCGTCGGCGCGCGAGCAGGCGGCCGCGCTCTCCTGGGTCACCTACGACCGCTTCCTGCGCTGGCGCGGGCTGCTGGAGATCAGCGGCGCGAAGCGGCCCGACCCGGCGCCGCCGGCTGCGCCGCCCGCGCTGCGCACGCGCGACTGGAAGTTCGGCCTCGTCGCCGCGAAGTGCACCGCCTGCGGCGCCGTCACGACGCCGCCCGGGCGCGCCTGCGCGAGCTGCGGCGCGGTCGACGCCGCGGAGCCGGTCTCGCTGCGCGACAAGCCGGCGCGGGTCGTCTCCTTCACCGTCGACCACCTGACGCCGACCCCGGCGCCGCCGCTGATCCTCGCGATCGTCGACGTCGAGGGCGGCGGCCGCCGCAGCGTCCAGGTGACCGACGCGCCGGCCGCGGGGATCAGGGTCGGGGACACGGTCCTGCCGACCTTCCGGCGGCTGTCGAGCACCGACGGGATCCACAACTACTTCTGGAAAGCACGGCCGGAGGCGGCGTGAGATGGCGAGCAGAGGACTGAGCGACCGCGTCGCGATCGTCGGGATGGGCTGCACCCCGTTCCGCGACCACTGGGACAAGTCGGCCGACGACCTGATCGTCGACGCCGTGCAGGAGTGCCTGGCGAACGTGCCGGCCGTCTCGAGAGAGGACGTCGACGCCTACTGGGTCGGCACGCAGGGCTCCGGCATGTCGGGGATGACCCTGTCGAAGCCGCTGCGGATGACCGGCAAGCCGGTGACGCGCGTCGAGAACTTCTGCGCGACCGGCTCGGAGGCGTTCCGCAACGCCTGCTTCGCCGTCGCCTCGGGCGCCTACGACGTCGTGATGGCGACCGGCGTCGAGAAGCTGAAGGACTCGTCGTTCTCGGGCCTGACCGCGACCTGGCCGCCGAGCGACGGCACCGACGTCGAGTGGACGGCGCCCGGCGCCTTCTCGCTGCTGGCGCCGGCCTACGCCGACCGCTACGGCGTCGAGGACGAGCAGCTGCGCGAGACGCTCACCCACATCGCCTGGAAGAACCACCGCAACGGCGCGCTCAACCCGCGCGCGCAGTTCCGCAAGGAGGTGCCGAGGGACGCGATCACCGGCGCGATGAAGATCGCCGGGCCGCTCGGCGTGATGGACTGCTCCGGCGTCGCCGACGGCGCCGCCGCGGCGTTGATCGTCCGCGCCGAGGACGCGCACAGGTACACCGACAGACCGGTCTACCTGAAGGGGATGGGCTTCGTCTCCGGCGCCGGCGAGGGGACCGCGGCGGAGGGATACGACTTCACCACCTTCCCCGAGGTCGTCGCCTCGGCGCAGGAGGCCTACCGCCAGGCCGGCGTCACCGACCCGCGCGCCGAGATCGCGCTCGCGGAGGTGCACGACTGCTTCACCCCGACCGAGCTGGTGCTGATGGAAGACCTCGGGTTCTCGCAGCGCGGCGAGGCGTGGAGGGACGTGCTCGACGGCGCCTTCGACCGCGACGGCGCCGTCGCCGTCAACCCCGACGGCGGGCTGAAGTCGTTCGGCCACCCGATCGGGGCGACCGGCCTGCGGATGCTCTACGAGTGCTTCACGCAGCTGCGGGGTGAGGCCGGCGACCGGCAGGTGCCGGACGCGAGACTCGCGGTGGCGCAGAACCTCGGCGGGCAGCCGGGGTCGTGCGTCGCCTTCATGGCGATCGTCGGGACGGAGGAACCCGCATGAGCATCGACTTCAGAGACCGGGTCGTCGTCGTCACCGGCGCGGGCGGCGGGATCGGGCGGGCGCACGCGCTGCTGCTCGCGCAGCGCGGCGCGACGGTCGTCGTCAACGACGTCGGCCTGTCGGTGCACGGCGACGGGGCTGCGTCGGGCGCCGCGGACGCGGTCGTCGCGGAGATCGAGGCGGCCGGCGGGCGCGCGTTGGCGTCGACCGAGTCGATCGCGACGCCGGAGGGCGGCGAGGCGATCGTCGCCGCGGCGGTCGCCGCCTTCGGGCGGCTCGACGTCGTCGTCCACAACGCCGGCATCCTGCGCGACAGATCGTTCGCGAAGCTCTCGGTCGAGGACGTGCAGGCGGTGATGGACGTCCACCTGAACGGCGCCTTCAACGTCTTGATCCCGGCCTTCAAGGTGATGAAGGGCGCCGGCTACGGGCGGATCGTCCTGACGACCTCCTCCTCCGGCCTCTTCGGCACCTTCGGCCAGGCCAACTACGCCGCCGCGAAGGCCGGCCTGCTCGGCCTGATGAACGTGCTGGCGGTCGAGGGCGCGCGCTTCGGCATCACCGCCAACGCGATCTCGCCGACGGCGCTGACGCGGATGACCGAGGACCTGCTGGGCGACATCGCCGACCACTTCGACCCGGCGCACGTCGCGGCGGTCGTCGCCTACCTGGCCTCGGAGCGGTGCCAGCTGACCCATCACGTGCTGACGGCCGGCGGCGGCCGCGTCGGGCGGATCTTCGTCGGCGTCACGCCGGGCGTCTACGTCGGCCCGGAGGTCGCGACGCCGGAGACGATCGAGGAGCGGCTGGACGCGATCCTCGACCTCGACGGCCACGTCGTCCCCGACGACGGTCTCGGCGAGGTCGCCCTGATCCGCGCCGCGCTCGGCGTGGAGGCGATGTGACCGTGCTGGCCGGGTCGAGCGTGCTCGTGACCGGCGCCGCCTCAGGGCTCGGCGCCGCCGTAGCCCGCCGCCTGCACGCGCGCGGCGCGGCCGTCGTGCTCGCCGACCTCGACCAGGAGAAGGGCGAGGCGCTGGCGGCGGAGCTGGACGGGGC
>JAEXXR010000634.1 GCA_023405705.1 Actinomycetes bacterium | reverse complement strand
GAGCTGGCCGGCCTGCTGCGCCGCTGCGTCCGCACCGCGCGGCTGCCGGTGCGCGCGGCCGGCTAGGCGCGCGCCGCGGCTGCTGCCTCCTCCAACCGGTCGTCGCCCCAGAACACCTCCGTCCCGACGACCGTCGTCGGGATGCCGAAGACGCCGAGCGCGTGCGCGGCGGCGGTGCGCGCTCTCAGCTCCGCCTTCACCGACGGGTCGTCGATCGCGGCGTCGATCTCGGCGGCGTCGAGCCCGGCGGCGCGGGCGGCGTCGAGCACCGCGGGGCGCTCGCTCAGGTCGGCACCGTCGCGGAAGCCGAGCCGCAGCGCGCTCAGCAGGAACGCCCTGCCGGCGCCGAGCCGGTCGGCGCCGATCGCGGCACGCATCGCCTGCAGCATGTTCCCCGGCCACGGCTCGGGCCAGACGACGGGCGGCAGACCGGCGGCGAGCGCGCGCACCTCGATGTCGCGCATCCCCGCCTCGCGCGCCTCCGTTCTCGCCCATGACGAGCGGCCGGTCGCCTGGAACAGCCCGCCGAGCAGCACCGGCTCCCAGATCGCGTCGGGCAGCACGGTCGCCGCCCGCTCGGCGGCGAGGTAGGCGTAGGGCGAGCCGACGTCGAGGAAGAGGCGCGGAGCGGTCATGCCCAGATCCTGCCGCGCCGGCGCCGCGAACGGCGCCGGCTCCCGCCCGGCCGAGCCCCGCTCAGTCGATCAGCCGCGCGCGCAGCCGCCAGATCGCCACGCGCCAGGTGATCAGGCCGAAGGCGACGAGGAAGGCGAGGTGGCCGAGGTCGGCCCATGGGTCGATGCCCATCACGACGAGGTCGCGCACGAGCTGGACGCAGTGGTAGAGCGGGTTGACCTGCGCGATCACCTGGATCGCGTCCGGCAGCCCCTCGATCGGGAAGAAGGTGCCGGCGATCAGGAACAGCGGCGTCAGCAGGCCGCTCTGCACGTAGCTGAAGTTGTCTATCGAGCCGGCGATCGCGGCGATCGCGACGCCGAAGCCGGCGAAGCCCGCGCCGGTGACGAAGCAGACTATGGGCACCAGCAGCGCCGTCCACCTCGGCGCCAGCCCGAAGGCGATCGCGACCAGCAGCGGCGCGTTGCCGTACACCCCTGCACGGAGGCCGATCCAGAGGATCTCGGAGGTCGCGATCTCGTCGACGTCGACCGGCGCCGCCAGGAAGGCGTCGTAGGTTCTCTGGAAGCGGTACTTGATGAAGGTCCCGAACATCGCCGGGAAGACCGACGAGAACAGCACCGCAGTGGCGACGATGCCGGTCCCGATGTACTCCTTGTAGTCGAGCCCGTTGACGCTGGAGACGAGCGCGCCGAAGCCGAAGCCGAAGGCGAGCAGGTAGATCGTCGGGTCGACGACGGAGGAGAAGGTCGTCGTCTTCCAGTAGCGCGTGAAGATCGTCGCGTCGCGGCTCATCACGCCGAAGACGGCGGCCGGCTCGATCCGCCGCATGCGACGGCGGCGACGCGCGCGCTGGGGGGTGGCGACGCTCACGACGACGCTCCCTCCAGGGGAGAACGCGCCCCCGGGCGAGTTCTCGCCGCTGGACGCAAGGCCTCCGGCCGCAGCATCCGGCTCATTCGATCTCCTCTCCGGTCAAGGTCACGAAGGCGTCCTCCAAGGTCGCGGCGCGGCGCTCGCCCTCGGGCAGGCCGTCGCCGTGGCGCTCGGCGTGGAGGATCGCGAGCGCGGGCCCGGAGCGGCGCGTGATCCAGCCCTCGCGGTCGGCCTGCTCGCGCAGCTCGGTCAGCCGCGCCGGCGAGCCGTAGACCTCGTGCGCGAAGCGGCCGGCGTGCTCCAGCACCAGCTCCGACGGCCGGCCCTGCGTGACGATGCGGCCTCTCGCCATCACGGCGACCGTGTCGGCGAGCCGCTCGGCCTCCTCGATGTAGTGGGTCGACATCAGCACGGTCGTCCCCTCGCTGCGGAGGTTGTCGATCAGCGACCACAGCTCCTGGCGCACCTGCGGGTCCAGGCCGACGGTCGGCTCGTCGAGCAGCACCAGCCGCGGCCGGTGGACGAGGCCGCGCGCGATCAGCAGCCGCCGCCGCATGCCGCCGGAGAGCAGGTCGACGCGCGTGTCGGCGCGGTCGACGAGGTTGGCGATCGCCAACGCCCGCTCGACGGCCGCTTGGCGGTCGCCCTTCGGCACGCGGTAGAGCCGCGCGAAGACGGTCAGGATCTGGCGGCAGGTCAGCTCGACGTCGAGGTTGTCGAGCTGCGGCACGACGCCCATCTCCGCGCGCGCCTGCTTGCTCTCGCCGGGCAGCGTGTACCCGAGCACCTCGATCGAGCCCTCGGTCGCGATCGTCTGCGCGGTCAGCATCCGCATCGTCGTCGACTTGCCGGCGCCGTTGGGGCCGAGCAGGCCGAGGCAGATGCCGGACGGCACCTCCAGGTCGAGCCCCGCGACCGCGGTCAGCTCGCCGAATCTCTTCACGACCCCGCGCAGCGCGATCGCCGCACCGCCGTTCCCGTTCACCGCGTTCACCGCCACCTCATCACCCTCGGAGCCTCCCGCCGCCGCAGCTCGCGCGCCGGCGCGCCGGCGACGACGGCGTCGTCGGCGACGTCCTTCGTCACGACGGAGCTGGTGCCGACGATCGCGTTGTCACCGACGGTCACGCCGCGCAGCAGCGCCGCGCCGTAGCCGATCCAGACGTTGTTGCCGACGCGCACGTCGCGCTTGTAGATCCCCTGCAGCCGGATCGGCCGCTCGACCTCGACGACGCCGTGGTCGAAGTCGATCAGCATCACGCGGTCGGCGACGATGCACTCGCGGCCGATCGAGACGTGCTGGTAGCAGGAGATCGTGCACTCCTGGCCGAGGACCGACTTCGCCCCGATCCGCACCTCGCCCTCGTGCGCGCGCACCTTCGTGCCGTGGCCGAGCCACGACCAGCGGCCGAGCACGACCCGCGCATCGCGCCCGATCTCGAATCTGACGCCGGGGCAGACGAAGGCGATCCCGTCGGTCTGCAGCCGCCCGCGCCAGCGCAGCTTCAGCCAGCCGAGCCGCACCAGCAGCGCGGCGTAGCGGTGGTTGAGCATGCCGTTGCGGCGCAGGAAGCGCAGCAGCGCGCGCGGTCCGCCGGCCAGCGGCGGCGGCTCTCCTCGCAGCTCGAAGACCGGGACGTCGGCGTCGGTCGGCGCCATGACGGGCTCCATCGCCCGCATGCTAGATGGTCGCCGACGCGGCCGGCGCGGCCGGCGGCGCATGCCGCGACGGTGCTCCTGACCGGGTGCCCTCGCGCACCGTCCCTGCGATCATCCGCCGTCGCATGGCGCAGGATGAACGGACGCTCGCCCAGCGACTGCTCGCGGGCGACAAGCGCGCGCTCGCACGCGCGATCACCTTGGTCGAGGACGACCGGCCCGAGGGCTGGGAGCTGGTCAGGGAGATCTACCCGCACACCGGCAGAGCGGCGGTCGTCGGCTTCACCGGCCCGCCCGGCGTCGGCAAGTCGACGCTGCTCGGCGCGCTGACGAGAGCGGAGCGCGCGAGGGGCCGCACGGTCGGCGTGCTGTCGATCGACCCCTCCTCGCCGTTCACGCAGGGCGCGCTGCTCGGCGACCGCATCCGCCTGACCGAGCACTTCCTCGACCCGGGCGTCTTCATCCGCTCGATGGCCAACCGCGGCGCGCTCGGCGGCCTCTCGGAGGCGGCGCTGCAGGGCGCGCTGCTGATGGACGCGGCGGGCCGCGACGTCGTCTTCGTCGAGACGGTCGGCGTCGGCCAGGCCGAGGTCGACGTGATCGACCACGCCGACACGGTCGTGCTGGCGCTGATGCCCGGCTCCGGCGACTCGATCCAGGCGCTGAAGGCCGGCGTGATGGAGATCCCCGACGTGATCGTCGTCAACAAGGCCGACCACCCGCTGACCGACACGATGGTGCGCGAGATTCGCGGCGTCCTGTCGCTCGGGCCGCAGAAGGGCTGGCGCGTGCCGATCGTCAAGACGCAGGCGGCGCACGGGATCGGGATCGACGAGCTGGCCGAGAAGCTCGAGCAGCATCGCGCGTACATCCGGGAGGAGGGCACGCTGCTGGAGCGCCGCCGCCGCAACCTGATGAACGAGGTCGTCGCGATCGCCACGTCGCGGATGCGCCGCCAGCTGGAGGCGTCGATCCGCGAGGACCCGCACGTCCAGGAGCTGCTCTCCGAGGTGACCGAGCGCCGCCTCGACCCGGCGACCGCCGCGGCAGAGATCCTCGCGCGCAACGCCCGCGCGGTCGAGCAGCAGCCCGGCGGCTGAACCGGGCGGCGTCGGCGCTGCGCGGCGAGCGCCGAGCCGAGAAGGCCTGGCGCAGCCGCTCCTGCGGCGTCGGCGTGACCGGCGGCTCCTCGACGGGCGGCGGGACCCGCGTCCCGGAACCCGGTTCACGGCTTCTTGACACGCGCGGAACGGCGGACCGCGACGATCGGCGGCGATGTCGGTCCCGCGCCCGCTCCTGCCGCACCTGCGCGCACGGCTGCCCTCGCTCGGCCCGTCTGACCGCAAGGTCGCCGACACCGTGCTGGCGCAGCCGGGCGCGGTCGTCTTCTGGTCGGTCGCCGAGCTGGCCGACGCCTCCGGCACCGCGAAGTCGACGGTCGTGCGCTTCTGCCAGGGCCTCGGACTGCGCGGCTTCCACGACCTCAAGCTCGTGCTCGCGCAGGAGACCGC